>JBCCHR010000138.1:0-7629 GCA_039028655.1 Bacteroidota bacterium | reverse complement strand
GCGGCCTCCTTCCGTGCAGCTTCTGCTAATGCCGCTTCCTTTATTTTGGCTTCCGCCAGGGCATTGTCCTTAGAGATCACCATTTTATTGGCTGCCTCATTATTCATAGAAATGATCGCCTCCAGCTCCTGCACTTTATACAATCGCTCCTCCAGTTCTTTCTTCAAGTAGTCGGCATAAGCGGCCTCATTTTCGAGCTCTTTCTCCTTTGCTTTTAACTGATTCAATAACGCATTGTCTCCTTCAGGATCAATATCGACTTTGGAATCATTATCGAGAGGCAAACCTGCCATTTCCGTGTCTACGGTGGGGCGCTTAAACTGATTGGGACCCACAACCGGTGTTACCGGCTCACTGTCGGGCAACCCGATGTTCTCCTTATCGCTTGCCGAAGTATATCCAGGAGGCCGCAATTCACCATTGCGCTGATAATACTTCCATACGCCCACTTTCTTATTATTGGTAAAGGCACCTGTGGATTCCAGTTTACCATTGTTGTAATAGAATTTCCACATTCCCGTCTTATCGCCTTTGGCAAACTCTCCAACGGCAGCTAGTTTTCCGTTTGGATGGAAAAACTTCCATTCACCGGTTTCTTCGATTCCGTCAAGGGAACCGGTATATTGCATTAAACCGTTATCGTATTGCCGGGCGACGTAACTTATCTGAGAATTAGCCTCATAGACGAGTAGCCCCAATAGCAGAATTAGTAGTGCTTTTTTCATACCCTATGTTTTGTGTGTTGCTCGAGACCTAAAAATTAAATTTTCCCCAATAGGCCCAAAGAAGACTTGATAAGCAACAAATAGTCAGTAAACTAGGTCTAAGATAAATAAAAATGGACGATTTTTTCAGGGCCCAAAACTCCCAAAAAAGTGGATGACCGCAGAACCTAGGTGAACGGTTAAATTTTTGGTTCATCGACACAAAAATCCAGCGGATCACATATGTTTTGTAGGAATATTCGTATAAAAATTTTCACAAGAGGTGGCGCTGTAAGATCACACCGGGTTACTTCTTGTATTTTACTGAAGTCTTGGGTTCCAGCATTCGCTTGATCTCGTTAAGCTTCATCAGGGCTTCCACCGGTGTCAAGGTGTCTATGTCCGTAGCCAGTATCTCATCCCTGATCTCTTCCAAAAGCGGGTCGTCCAATTTAAAGAAACTCAACTGCAACTCGTCCTTGGAAATAGCTTTCATTTCGTCGGATAGCTCTTCGGAAGAATGCGTCTTTTCCAAACGTTTCAGGATCTTGTTGGCTCGATTCAAAACTGGTTTCGGCATACCAGCCATCTTGGCAACGTGAATCCCAAAACTATGATGAGATCCTCCGGGGACTAGCTTCCGAAGAAACAAAACCGTATCCTTTAATTCCTTGACCGAAACATTGTAGTTTTTAATGCGGTCGAAAGTTTCTGTCATTTCATTCAACTCGTGGTAGTGCGTGGCAAACAGGGTTTTTGCCCTACTAGGATGCTCGTGCAAATACTCACTGATGGCCCAGGCGATCGAGATGCCGTCATAGGTACTGGTACCCCGCCCAATCTCGTCCAGCAGCACCAGACTTCTGTCGGAGATATTGTTCAGGATGCTCGCCGTTTCGTTCATTTCCACCATAAAAGTAGACTCGCCCATCGAAATATTATCGCTGGCTCCAACACGTGTAAATATCTTATCTACACAACCCATACGAACTTCCGAGGCCGGAACAAAACTTCCCATCTGAGCCAGCAGTACGATCAAGGCAGTTTGTCTCAAAATGGCACTTTTACCACTCATATTGGGACCAGTGATCATAATAAGCTGCTGGTTCTCGCGATCCAGGAAGACATCATTGGCTACAAAGGGTTGATCGGGTGGCAACTGGCGTTCGATAACGGGATGACGCCCTTCCTTAATATCGATATCGTAGGAATCGTCCAACAAGGGACGGGTATATTTTCCAAGTTTTGCTTGCGTAGCGAAAGAGGAGAGACAATCCAATTGCGCGATCAATGCAGCCGTTTGTTGCACCGCCCCAATAAAAGACAACATCCACTCGGTTAGCTTTTGAAACAACTGCAATTCCAACGACTGGATCTTCTCTTCAGCCCCCAGTATCTTCGACTCGTATTCCTTGAGCTCTTCCGTGATATAACGCTCCGCGTTTACCAGGGTTTGCTTGCGTATCCACTCCTCAGGAACCTTATCCTTGTGTGCATTCCGCACCTCTATATAATACCCGAACACATTGTTCGAGGCAATCTTCAAAGAGGTGATTCCGGTGCGTTCGCTTTCACGCTCCAGCATGGCATCCAAATAGTCCTTGCCTCCTGTAGCAATGGCTCTTAATTCGTCCAACTCCTCCGAGACCCCTGTCGCGATCACATTGCCTTTCGAAACCTGAACCGGGGCTTCTTCGAAGAGTGTTTCCTTGATCTTGTTTCGCAGCACTTCACAGTCGTCCAAACGTTCACCAATGCTTTTTAACGAATCGTTTTTCGCTTGCAACGACAACGCCTTTACAGGAACGACTGCCTCCAGGGAATTCTTGAGCTGTACCACTTCCCGAGGACCGATCTTTCCGGTAGCTGTTTTCGAGATCAGGCGCTCCAGGTCTCCCATACGTTTCACATACTGCCGGATCTTTTCAAGAGTTTGAGGCTCGTCGAGTAAAAAACTCACCACTTCATGACGCTCAACGATCTTCTGCGCATCTTTTAACGGCAATGCCATCCACCGTTTCAGCAATCGACCTCCCATGGGCGAAATGGTCTTGTCGATCACATTGAGCAATGTAACCGCATTTTGATGCGGCGAGTGATACAACTCCAGGTTGCGTATCGTAAATCGATCCATCCACACGTAGGCGTCTTCAGGGATTCGTGCGATCTTGACGATGTGCTGCAACTTGTGATGCTGTGTCTCGCTCAAGTAATGCAAAGCAGCTCCTGCCGCGATGATTCCCTCTTCCAGGTGATCAACCCCAAACCCTTTCAGAGTGCTGGTTCCGAAATGCTTTACAAGGGTTTCGGTGGCATAATCTGTCGCAAAGACCCAATCTTCCAAATGAAATACATGAAACCCATCCCCAAAATGATCGGCAAATTGTGTTCTTTTTTGTTTGCTGAATAATACCTCGCTGGGCGTGAAATTCTGAAGCAATTTATCGATGTATTCCGCAGAACCCTGAGCCGTCAAAAATTCGCCGGTGGAAATATCCAGAAAGGCAACACCAACGGTTCCGTCGCCCGAGCGACCACCTGCTCCAAAATGAACGGCCGCCAGGAAATTGTTGGACGTGCTGTCAAGGATATCGTCGTTCAATGCCACGCCAGGAGTCACCAACTCGGTCACCCCACGTTTCACGATCTTCTTCGTGAGCTTCGGGTCTTCCAATTGATCACATATGGCCACGCGGCAACCCGCCATGACCAATTTGGGCAAATAAGTATTGAGGGAATGATGAGGGAAGCCGGCCAACTCGGTTTGGTCCCCACCGTTATTTCTTGCGGTGAGGGTAATATTGAGAATCCCTGCCGCCTTCACCGCATCGGCACCAAATGTTTCGTAAAAATCGCCCACCCGGAACAACAATAAGGCGTCGGGATACTTCGCCTTGATCGTATTATATTGGCCCATTAACGGGGTGGTTTTCTTTGCCATTTTCAGAAAGAATTATGACCCATAAAAATACAGAATCACATGGGATTTTAATTCTAATCACCCTTCGAAGTTATCGTCTTTTATTAACAATTTTCGCCCAGAGAGCGATTTAATGTCCTATTTTTGAAACCATGAAAAATCGCAAGCTCAAGAACAGCGAATTGGGTCGAATCTCGACCGAGACTTTTAAACAACAAGTCAAAACTCCGCTGATCATTGTTTTGGATAACATCAGGAGCCTGAACAACATTGGATCGGTGTTTCGCACGGCCGACGCCTTTTTGATCCAAAAGATCTACCTATGTGGTATTACTGCTACACCACCGCATAAGGACATTCAAAAAACAGCCCTGGGAGCTACGGAAAGTGTGGAGTGGGAGCATGTCGAGAACACGTTGGATCTCATAACCAAACTACAAGAACAAGGCGTGCATACCCTGGCAATCGAACAGGCAGAAGATTCCGTTCCGCTTCAGGACTTCAAACCAGAACCAGGAGCCACCTATGCCGTTGTCTTTGGCAACGAGGTAAAAGGAGTTCAGCAAGAGGTAGTGTCGGCTTGTGATCGTGTGATCGAGATTCCTCAATTCGGGACCAAGCATTCTCTCAATATCTCGGTAAGTACAGGGGTAGTGATCTGGGACTTGTTTGGCAAGTTGAATTCTTAATCGCAACTTTTGGCAACATTTCCTGCCCTTCCAATCGCGCTCCTTAGCCTACGATCTCACGGAGAATGGTAAGGTAATCACTTCGGTTTTCCACAAAGTCCATCTCCGAGATATCGATGATCTTCACTTTCTCTTGCGGGAGCGTTTTGATGAACTCAAAATAACCATCGTTGATCTTTTTCAGGTAATCGGCCTTGATGTCTTGCTCAAAGCTACGCCCCCTGGAACTGATGTTTTGCAGAAGCCGTTCCGTGTTCTGATACAGATACACATACAGATCGGGTCTGGCCAGATCTTTGTGCATGAGATGAAACAATTTCTTGTATAGATTGTACTCCTCATCGGCCAGGGTTACCTTGGCAAAAATGAGCGACTTATACCCCTCGTAATCGGCCACCACACAATCCTTGAACAGGTCGTATTGGGCGATCCCATCCAATAACTGCTGGTATCGATCGGCGAGAAAGGACATTTCCAGCGGAAAGGCGTACCTGGAAGGTTTTTTATAGAATTTTGGCAAAAAAGGATTGTCCATAAATCGCTCCAATATCAACTTGGCGTTGAAATCGGCCGCGATCATAGTCGCAAGACTCGTCTTCCCGGCACCAATGTTTCCCTCGATGGCCAGGAAATTAAACCTGGAGATGTCATAATCCTTGATCGGGTTCCGAAGCCATTTGGACATTTTCTGCATCTCCATGCCATCTTCCGTATCAGCCAGGATTCGGATCATATTCTTTCCCGTCACCGGATGCTCGAACTGTGCATTCACCTCGGCCATGGGTTGGATCACAAACCTACGTTTCTCAATCTCCGGATGCGGCAAGGTGAGCGTTTTGGTTTTTTTTACCTGATCGTCCACAAAGAGCAGGTCAATATCGATGGGGCGCGAGGTGTATCCCTTGGACTTGGAACGCTTCCTTCCCATTTGGCGTTCGATCTTCAAAGCCGTTCGCATGGCAGCCGAAGGGGTGAGCGAGGACCGGACCCACACCACGCAATTCAGGAATGGTGCTCCGTCGAAGCCCATGGCGGGGGTTTCATAAATAGAAGAGATTTTGACCACCGTGCCCATTTCTTCAAAAATGGCATCCACAGCAGTTTGCAACAACTCAAAGCGATTGCCTAAATTACTTCCAAGGGAAAGATATATATTATGCAATGGCTCGATAAAATCGTACTTTTAACATTTAAGACGAAATTAAGGAAAAGTCATTTAAAAAACACCAAATTTAAGATTGCCCGGCTCGAAGAATGAATGTGGGCAAAGAGGTATTCATCAAAAAACCCAAGACGGTTGAACCTAAAGCAGCAACTACTCGCCCAGCGCGTGTATCTTATCCTGGCAGGATTGTTTATTTGCTCCCTGGTCGTATCCAATTTGATCTTCCAGAAATTCTTTGTGTGGGATTTCTTTGGATGGTACACATTCGAGATTTCGGTGGGCATACTACCTTATCCTATTACCTTCCTCATCACCGACCTCATTAGCGAAGTATACGGCAAGAAAAAGGCCAACCAGGTAGTTACTGCCGGTATTTTTGCCTCCTTTTTTTCACTGCTCATTGTTTACGTGGCCAATCATGTACAGGCAACCGAGTGGAGCCCGGTAAGCGATGCACTGTTCTCCCTGGTATTTGGCGCTACGGTGGTAGCGGTATTCGCATCAATGATGGCCTACCTGTTGGCACAGTATATCGACATCCACATCTTTCATTTTTGGAAGCGATTGACCAAAGGCAAGCATCTCTGGTTGCGCAACAATTTTTCCACCTTCTCCTCCCAATTTGTTGACACTTTTACCGTTCTATTTCTGCTGTGCAGCTTTGAGAAGATAAGCTGGGATCTGTTTGGCGGACTGTTACTTAGCGGCTTTCTCTTTAAAGTGATCGTCGCTGCCCTGGATACCCCGCTGTTGTATGCCGGTGTTTATTTTCTTCGGAAAAAATTCGGGCTGCAAGGCACCGAAGAGATCGGTTCGTTTACCACGACCGCAGAACAAACGTAACCCCTAAGTCATGAAACGAATATTGAAAATAACAGGTATCTTCCTAGGATTGGTGCTGCTATTTCTGCTGTTGGCACCCCTGCTCTTCAAAGGCAGCCTGGAAGACCTCCTGAAAAAGAACATTAACCAAAATCTGAATGCCACCGTGAGTTGGGAAGAAATGGAGCTGAGCCTCTTCCGCAGCTTCCCAAGCGCAGCAGTGGTGGTCAACAATTTTAGCGTAGTGAACCACGCGCCCTTCGAGGGAGACACCCTCGCTCGTGGGAGGACATTGAAACTGGATATGGGGCTCACCCAATTATTCAAAAGCGGAGACGACCCCATCAAGGTAGATGCCCTTCTGCTGGAAGATGCGCTCATCAACATCAAAGTGGATTCCTTAGGGCGGGCCAATTACGACATTGCCAAGGACAAAGGGGACCCTGCCGACGATCCGTCTTCCGAAGAAAACACAGGCTTTACCTTCGACCTACAGCAATACGCGATCGAAGCATCGGAAGTGCATTACTCCGATGCCGTTTCCAAAACCTACCTTTCAGTAAAAGACCTCAACCACGAGGGAACCGGAGATTTTTCCCTGGATGTCTCCCAACTAGAAACCGCTACGAACGCACTAGTGAGCCTGCGGCTCGATCAGGTGGAGTACCTGAGGGACAACTCCATCGCACTGGAAGCCGATTTCCAAATGGACCTCGAGAACCAGAAATTCACATTTCTTGAGAACGAAGCTCGTATCAACGACCTGCCTCTCACTTTCGATGGGTTTTTTGACGTCAACGAAAATGATACCGAGATCGACCTTACGTTTAAAACTCCTTCCTCCGATTTCAGGAATTTTCTGGCAGTAATTCCCAAGGTCTATACCAAAAACCTCGATGGTGTGACGACTTCAGGGAACTTCAGCGTAGACGGCATGCTCAAAGGAACGGTGAACGACACTTACATCCCAAAAATGGACATTAGTATCCAAAGCAGGAACGCCTCTTTTAAATACCCGGACCTCCCAAAAACGGTCCAAAACATCTCGATCGATGCGCAATTGAAAAACGAAACTGGCTTGGCCAAAGACACCTTTCTCACCATTGGTGGACTCACTTTCAAGATCGATGACGAATTGTTCAGGGCCAACGGCAGCATCAGGAATCTCACCCAGAATGCATTGATCAATATGTCGATCAACGGGACGCTGGACCTTGCAAAGATCGACCCGCCATCAATCGTACAAAGGAGGAACAATCTTCTGTGATAGTGCATCCACACTACTATACATTAAAAACCAAGTAGGATTCACCGATCATGAGACTGTTC
>JBCCHR010000137.1:0-7630 GCA_039028655.1 Bacteroidota bacterium | reverse complement strand
CTCCTTGCTGGAACAATTGATCGAGTGAGGTAAGTTCAATTTCCAGTGATTGCGGTTTGTAATTATTGTAATCCACAAATCGGATTCCGTTCACAACCCGTTCGTTATAGGCCTCCCGAAACCGAATACCACCTCCATCGGTCTCATAACTATAGGCCAAATAGTCGACAGTAAAACGGGATTTATGGATCCAGTACACAAATTTGTCCTGAAAATCGGTACCACCCCCTTCTTGGGTAAAACTTACTCCCACTTCATGATAGGGTTCTCCATGGATCATGGCTTCCCCTAACAGCTCTTTTTGCACAGCTCCATCGTTGAGACCAAATGGCAACTGAGCAAAGTAGTGCACCGAGTTTACACTGTTGGCGTATCGTGTAGCCATAGTATCGACCACCTGTACCAAGGTGTCATTCTTGAAACGCTGGAACCCTGCGTTCGATAAAATATCGTGGGTGACCCCGGTTGAATCAGAAGTGATGCGCTCGAATTGAAAGCTACCACCATCACGCTTACTTACGTAGCATCGATCGCGAAACGTAAAATCGATAGTGGCCTTCTCACAATTATCGCTGCAAGAAACCGCAATTGCCTTGTCCACGATAGCCTGAGCCGTTAAAGGAGTTTCTTTTTCAGCACAACCCGCGATCCAGAGGCCCATTAGTAAAATAGAAGGTAGCTTCATACGTTTAAATTGTAACAAAGGTAGGAATTCGGTCACTTATCTACCAGATTCCTTACAAATCCTTGTCGCATGAACCGTATAATCTCATTCATCTCACTTTTATTGCTCATGGTCCCCGTATTCGGGCAGACGGCGCAATACGAATCGACCTTGGCCTTATTCCAGCAGCATTACAACGAAAACGACGGTGGCGCCATCTTCGAGATGATGGACCCCTTAATGCAGGAGAGTGTTTCACTGAAAACCATCACATCTATAGTAAACGATTATAGCGAGAACTTCGGTAGGTTGGAAGGTTACCAGTTTCAAAAGCGGGAAGATATTGTAGAGACATACGAACTTACCTTCGAACGCGGTAAACAATTGATGATCGTCGCGGTCAATTCCGAAGAAAAACTCATTGGCCTCCTTTTTAAGCCAACGGCAACCACAAGAGCAGCCCATTTTGACCGAAACAGCACCCGGTTGCAGCTGCCTTTTAAAGGGGAATGGTTTACCTTCTGGGGTGGTGATAACAAACGACAGAACTACCACGTGGCCTACACCCCTCAGCAAGGGGCGTTCGACTTTGTCGTTCTGGACGAGAACGATCGATCCTATCAGCGAAGCGGCACCCGGAACGAAGACTACTACGCCTTTGGCAAACCTCTGTATGCGGTGTGCGACGCCGAGGTAGTGAAAGTGGTTACGGGGGTGATCGACAATCGACCAACGCAAATGAATCCTAATCAGGCTTTTGGGAATTATGTGGTATTAAAGACCGACCGGGACGAGTACATCTTCTATGCGCATTTTCAATATGAATCGATCGCGGTATCCGAAGGACAACAAGTAAAACAAGGCCAATACCTTGGTAACTGCGGCAATTCCGGTAATTCCAGTGAGGCCCACTTGCACCTGCATATCCAGGATGGTCCCAACGCCCTCAACGACATAGGAGTGCGGTGTTATTTTGAATCGGTTTTGGTGAACGGGACCTTGCAAACCGATTATTCCCCGGTAAAGGGCGATCGTATTTCGATGCCCACCCAATAGAGTGTCTGCCTGTGCTACTTGGCAGGAATGATTTTTTCTTCTGAAACTGAACAAGAATATACTATTTTTGCTGCGTCATGGCACAACAGAAATCGGTATCCATAAAGAACAAAAAAGCTCGCTTTGAGTACGAGATCCTCGACAGATACACAGCCGGAATTGTATTGCGGGGAACAGAGATCAAGGCAATTCGAGAAGGAAAGGCCTCCATAGCCGAAAGTTTCTGCGAATTTGCCAATGGAGAATTGTTTGTGATCAACATGACCATCCAGGAATACTCCCACGCCACCTACTTTAATCACCAACCCAAGAGCGAACGAAAACTGCTTCTCAACCGAAACGAGCTCAAAAAATTGGAGCGGGAAGTGAAGAACAGTGGCCTAACCATTGTTCCTTTGCTCTTGTTCACCAACGACAAAGGACTGGCCAAATTGGAGATCGCGCTGGCTCGAGGTAAAAAGCAATACGACAAGCGGGAGGTGATCAAGGACCGGGATAACAAACGAGACCTGAGCCGGATCAAAAAGAACTTTAACAACTAACCGGTACGTTCTAAAACTTTTCCCAACTAACAAATTTTTAAGGATTGCGCGTGGCGGATTGCCTACATTCGATTTCAGAATCAACCAAACAACTTTTACGCATTTGATGCGTTGGTACATTGAATATCCGTTTATGAAGCGACTACTACCCTACCTCTTTCTATTGGCAAATCTCTCGGTGCTGGCCCAGATCCGCGGAACCGTAAAAAATGATCAGGGAGAACCACTACCCTATGTAAACATCTACCTGGAAAACACCTATACCGGCACCACCAGTAACGAAGAAGGCAACTATGTACTCGACGTTTCGGAGACCGGCGCGTATACCCTGGTTTTTCAATTCCTGGGTTATGAAACCAAAAAAGAACTGATACAGATCGACGACTTTCCTTTCCAGCTCGATGTTACCCTGGCCCTCACCTCCGTGAGCCTTCAGGAAGTGCTTATCGACGCTTCGGAAGACCCAGCCTATCGCATCATTCGGGAGACCATCGAACGCCGAAAACAGAACCTCGATCGTATATCAGGATTTACAGCCAATTTCTATTCCCGCGGAATATGGCGCGTGAAGAACGTACCCGAGAAGTTTATGGGGCAGGAGATTGGCGATTTCGACGGAGCGTTGGACTCCACCAGGACAGGGATCATCTACTTGTCCGAATCCATTAGCGAGATCTCATATCAACGTCCGGACGACTTCCGGGAGCGTATTATTGCCAGCAAGGTAAGCGGAAACGACAATGGCTTTAGTTTCAACAGTGCACAGGAAGCCAATTTCTCCTTCTACGAAAATACCATCGACCTCAACGCGGCCATTGTCTCTCCCATCGCCAGTTCGGCGCTGGGTTACTATCGATACAAACTGGACGGGGTGTTCTATGAAGGAAATAAACTTATCAACAAGATCATTGTTACGCCCAGACGGGCCAAAGATCGTGTCTGGGAGGGTGTGATCTATATAGTGGAAGACGACTGGCAATTATATGGCGCCGAACTCACCACCAATGGCGAGGCCATACAGGTACCTTTTGTAAAGGAACTCGTCTTTAAACAGAACTTTACCTTCGACGCCAAAGAGAATGCATGGATCAAGATCTCGCAAACGATCGACTTCAGTTTTGGGTTCCTCGGTTTCAATGGTGATGGGCGGTTTATTGCCAACTACAGCGATTACGATTTCAAGCCCGAGTTCAAATCGGGCGACTTCAGCAATGAAGTCTTGTATTTTGAGCTCCTGGCCAATAAAAAGGACAGCGTCTACTGGCAGCAGATCCGTCCGGTGCCGCTTACCCTGGAGGAAGTGAACGACTACAGTAGGAAGGACAGCTTGCAGGAACTGCGCAAATCCAAGGTCTATCTCGATTCCATCGATGCCGAGAAGAACAAGCCTGGTTTGCTCGACCCATTGTTTGGCTACTCCTACGATAATACCTTCGAAAAATGGTCGGTCGATTACGATGGACCACTTCCGGGTATCAACTTCAACACGGTGCAGGGTTGGAATGCCGGAGCCGGACTGAGCTACAGGAAATGGTATGATGAGAACAGAACACGCTCGTTCTCGGCCAACGTAAACGCCACCTATGGTCTTAGCGAAGACCGATTGCGGTTTACCGGATCGGTCTCTAAACGCTTCAATCGTACCAATCGATTGCAACTGTATCTGACAGGTGGAAGTGCTGCGGTACAATTTAATGCCAACCAGCCCATCTCTCCTTTGATCAATACGGTCTCTACCCTCTTTTTTGAGCGAAATTACATGAAGACCTACGAACTCAACTTCGTGCGTGCTGGCTATAGTCAGGAAGTATTTAACGGGCTATGGATCGTGGCCAACACCGGTTACGAAGAACGACAACCCCTCTTCAATACGACCAACTATGTGACCATTCCCAATGACGACGTGACCTACACTTCCAACAATCCACTGGATCCCACCGATTTTGTGAATCCGGCCATCGAAAAACACGATATCATAAAGACCAATATCAATGCCTACATCACTTTTGGACAAAAATACATGACCTACCCGGATGGCAAATTCAATGTTGGGGAAAACAAATATCCACGCCTCATCTTCAGGCTGGAGAACGGCTTGGGGTCGTCGAACAGCGATTATAACTACACCCAGCTGAAGGCGCAAATGGTCCAGAATTTTGACCTTGGCAGTTTGGGCGATCTGGACTACAATCTTCGGGGAGGAACGTTCATCAATGGCGATGATATCTCCTTTGTGGACTACCAGCATTTTAACGGAAACCAAACCAGGGTGGGCACTTCATCCCGATACACCAACGTTTTCAATTTATTACCCTATTATAGCCTGAGCACCAACAAAAGCTACTTCGAAGGACATTTGGAGCACAATTTCAAAGGTTTTATACTAGGCAGGATACCGGGGCTCAATCAATTGAACTTTAACCTGGTGGCCGGGGCCCACTTTTTGAGCACCCAAACCAACAAACCCTACAGCGAACTGTCTGTTGGTCTGGACAACCTGGGATGGGGCAAATTTCGGTTCCTGCGCCTCGATTACGTACATTCCTTCCATGACGGGAACGACTTTGGCGCTTTCGTTTTTGGATTGAAGTTTCTTAATTTTCTCGATTAACCATCCGCACACGATATTTCCGGGAACATACTATCTTTATGGGGTATTGTTTTTCTGCGGAATTCCACACGCCTGTCGGGTACCTTCTTGAGAAGAACCCGGGTAGTTTCTTCAGAATAAAAAACCATTAGACCCGGATGCTATGCCGAAACTAGTTTGCACCTTCCTGCTACTAATCGTTGTAAGCCCAGTATTTGCGCAGACCAAATACGAAAAAGAGGTGCGCATCCAGGAAGCTGATGTACCGGCAGTGGCACTGGACTATGTAAATGCATTTGCCTTCAGCAAAAAAATAAAATGGTTCAAGGAGTACGGATTGGAGTCCACTTCCATCGAAGCTAAGACCCGATCAGACGGAAAACGTTTTAGCATCGAGTTCAACGACAATGGTAAGCTTGAAGATGTGGAAATAGACCTCCGTTGGAAACAACTTCCCGAGGAGGTTCGTAGCACTATAGACCGTTATCTGAACGAAATTTACGGCAAATATCGCCTCGATAAGGCGCAGATCCAATACAGCGGAGATCCCGACCACATCCTTCGCTTCCTCAGAAAAAAGGAGGAACACCAAAACATCACCATTCGATATGAATTAGTTATTCACGCTCGTGTTCGCAAGCAATACCGACAGTTCGAATACTTGTTCGACGATGCTGGGAGCTATATTAGATCGGCCGAAATCATTTTGCGAAATTCTGATAACATCGAATACTAACATGAAGGGGATCCTGCTTTTCTTTGCCTTACTGGCAACCGTCACGGCCGTAGGACAAACCGAATACCAGTTCGGACTGCTTCCCTCATTCAACCTCAACAAAAAACTGTCCAACGACTTTGCACTGAACTTTGAGTTGGAATCCCGTCAGCAACTGTCTCAAGGGTTGTTCTCGGATTCCAATGCCTTCGATTTTGAATATATCCTCACCGATCTCACGCTTATCGCTGGAAAGAAAATAGCTGCCAATCAAACGGTCACTTTGGGTTATCTGTTTAGGATAAGGGATGGGCAGGGGATTCACAGAAGCATTCAGCAATTCATTGTTACCAAAAAGTTTACGGGTCTCAAGCTTTCTCAACGCTTTGCGACCGACCAGACCTTTGAGAAGAACAAAAGCACCGCGTTTCGGTTGAGATACCGGATTGCCACCGAAATTCCGTTGAACGGACAGTCGGTAGATGTCGGGGAATTCTTTTTGAAGCTCAACAACGAATACCTTAACCAATTGGAAGCCAGCACTTACGATCTTGAAGTGCGGCTCACTCCCTTTTTGGGGTATACTATTTCCGGGAATCAGAAGTTTGAATTAGGACTGGACTATAGAATTAGCTCTTTTTTGGAAGGCCCTGCGTCACATAAATTTTGGATCGGGATGAACTGGTATCAGTCCCTATAACTCGCCGCTCGAAAAAACTGGCCCTTTAAAGCACTATTGATTATCTTTGAGGGGATGGGTATTCTAATGGGGAAGATTGGAGTAGTGTCCATGTGGCGGCGCGCTCTGCCATCCGGGCTGTGAATGAATTGCTATAGAATAAGATCTCGAGTCCTTTTCGAGAACCGTTAATAAAGACATCATGAAATTTCTGTTACTGGGTGCCACTGGAAGAACAGGATCATTGGTCCTGGAAACTGCGCTGGAACAGGGCTTCCAGGTACATTGCCTGGCGCGAAATTCGAATCGCATTGCCCATCGCAGCGGACTCACCGTCTTTGAAGGAAATCCTGTAAATCGCGACGATCTATCAAGGGCGCTGGAAGGCTGCGAGGCAGTGATCAATACCCTCAACGTTTCGAGAACCTCCGATTTTCCATGGGCGAAACTGCGTTCGCCGGAAACTTACCTATCTGATGTGATGAAGAACCTGCTGTCATTCACTGAGCAACAACCCTTAAACAGGATCGTGTGCTGCTCGGCCTGGGGAGTTGCTGAAACCCGTAGGCATATTCCGGGCTGGTTCCGATGGTTGATCGATCGCAGTAACATCGGTGCGGCCTACCGCGATCATGAAAGGCAGGAACGGCTACTTGAGGTCGCTGCTATTCCTTGGACCATCGTTCGTCCGGTGGGTCTGAGTAATTCAACCAAAAAAGAGACGGTACAAGAGAGTTTCAACAACGATCCCAAACCATCGCTTTTGGTAAGCCGCGCAACGGTGGCCCGCTATCTGGTGGCAGTCTTGGAGCGCGATGACTTGATTCGCCAAAAAGTGGTGATCTCTAAAAAATGACCCGAAAATGACCCATCGTAGTTCGCTGTTCATTCGAAATCTCATATTCACGATCTTACAACCCGGTGTTGTTGTTGGCCTCATCCCCTACTTGTTGTTGCGGTCACAGATTGAGCGTATTCTGCCAGATTCATGGAAGGTTACCACCATAGCGGGTGCTTTGCTCTTTCTCGTAGGATTGGTGATCATGATCGCATGCATCAGAAGTTTCGCACTTCAAGGAAAAGGAACGATCTCTCCCATCGATCCCACGCGTGAGTTGGTGAGTTCCGGCCTCTACCGATTTTCCAGAAACCCCATGTATGTGGGGGTCATGCTACAGTTAATTGGATTGGCCTTATACTTCGGATCTAATCGTTTATGGTTATACCTTTTGCTGGTATTTCTCGCCTTCAACCTTTTTATTGTCCTCATTGAAGAACCACGCCTACGCAGGGATTTTGGGGAGTCGTACATCCGCTATTGTGAAAAAGTAGGTCGTTGGCTTTGATACATCGGGCAGCGCTTCGGTCCTTGCGGCTTGTCGAT
>JBCCHR010000136.1:0-7697 GCA_039028655.1 Bacteroidota bacterium | reverse complement strand
GTACTTTTGGAAAGAAGAAGTACCTTGTCGAACCATTGGCCGTCCCGTTGTGCAATCTTTTCCCGATACCCCAACAGGCGAAAGCCACATTGTTCGTGCAATCGAATGCTTGTTTTATTTTCTGAAAAAATCGAGGCCTGGAGCGTCCAGAATCCTGCCTTTTCACTTTCGACGATCAAATGCGACAACAAGCGTTTACCGATTCCCTGCCGCTGATGCGAAGCCGCGACATAAATGGTCACTTCAGCAACTCCTCGGTATACCTCACGTTTGGAGGCCGGACTGAGGGCACACCATCCTACCACTTCTTCCTCATGGAGCATCACATATCGGCACATGGGCAGGAACTTCTTGTCCCAGGTGGTCCAGTCAGGCACTTCGGTTTCGAAAGTCGCCACTCCTGTCGCCATTCCCTCCTCATAGATTCCGGCAACCGAATTAAAGTGTTCCGGCTGAAGCGCAGCGATCTTCATCTTAACAACAACCGCCGCCTGGCGAACAACACGCATCCTCGGTGGCTACCGCCTTCATGGCCTGATCCGGCTCGGGGACACCGCAGGCGTCCTTCGCTTTGCAGTCCGTCTTTTGAACGCCCAAGATAAGTCGTAATTGACCGTCCACTATCAAATAATCGTTAACAAATAGTTGTGCCGTGTGGAAGGTGGCATTGCTGTACTCAAACTTCACCTCGGCTTCCAGGTCGAAGGGCTTCATACGGGCCACTTTGTTTAGGATGCCCAGTGCCTTGTAGCTGGTCATGTATTCGGTTTTACCGAGTTCCGACGGACTCTCCCAAAGTTGTACGATGGTCTCGTTCCAGGCGTCGGTTCGTGCACCGCAGTCTACCGAGTCGATGCGGAGATACTTTACTTCAGTGATGTGATAGTTGGCCCCAACGAGCAGATTGGGAGCGTATTCAAAAAGGAGCGAAGTGTCCTTGTTCGATTCCAAGAGGGATAAAAATTCTTTTGTTTTCATAATAGATGCCGGACGGTTCCGGTGTTTTAATGATCAATTCGATTAACAGCATTTTGCTTCGGTCGTTTCGAAGAATTCCTGAAACAGTTCCTTGAGCGACGAAAGCTTGTCTTTATTGATGCGATAGTATTGGCTTTTTCCTTCAAATTTGCTCTTCAGCAAACCCGATTTCCTGATCACTTGCAAATGTTGCGAGGTGGTGGGTTGGGACAGTTTTATCTTTTCTGAAATATCCTTGCACAAACATCCGTCGCAATCGCCTATATAATTAAGGATGGAAATTCGCGCCGGATGCGAGAGTACCTTGGCCATATCGGCCAGCTGATTCACACTTACCGAATGTAAGTATCGCTTTGAAACACCCATAGTCGTACTTTTATAATTTATATATCGCAATATTACGATATTAATATGAAATAAAAAAGCTTTCAGAAGAAAAACTGAAAGCTTTGGCGTATTTTGATCAGAACCAGGGTTTCCTCCCAACCTGATAAGTTTGGTAAAACTCTTCGTCACTCTTGGTGAGGTAAATAATTCCCTCGATCAACGAAACGATACCAACGGCCAGGATAATGAATATCCCGATCAGGAAACAATAGGTGAGTACCCCGATAAGGAAACCACCCAAAAGGATAAACCCTTCCTTGTTGTAGCCCAAAATGAACTTGTGGACTCCAAAATATCCCACAAAGATGGCCAAAAGGCCGGCGAGCAATTTCTTGTTCTCACCACTATTGGTAGCCTCGTTCCAACCTTCTTTGATCTCGTTCACGGTGCTTTTGGCTTCCTGCTGAATGTTATCAGCAGTACTTTCCCCTTCCGGCTGCCCGTTTCCGGCACCCGTGTCCTGAGGTTCCTGATTACTATCGTGTTCTTCTTGATTGTTTTCTTCAGACATAATAATTTGGATTTAGTTGAATCATAAAAATAGGAATTTTTTTTAAACCTATTTCATTCAGATTCATATACTTTACCGCCCGAATATTCCTATAAGAACGCGCTGTCCACGGGCTCCCAAAGTTCGATTTTGTTGCCTTCCGGATCCAGGATCCAGCCAAACTTACCGTAATCGTATTCCTCCATCTCCCCAACGACGGTAACACCTTCTTCTTTGAGAACTTTCAGCAGCTCCACCAAGTTCTCCACCCGGAAGTTCATCATAAACTGTTTCTCGCTTGGCGCAAAATAGGTGGTATCCTCCTTAAAGGGACTCCATTGGGTGGAACATTTATTCCCTTGTTCGTCCTGCCACCAGAAGGTCCAGCCATAGGCGTCTGTGGGAATTCCCAGTCGTTCCTTGTACCAGGTCTTAATATGATCGGGGTCCTTCGTTTTAAAGAAGAATCCGCCCAATCCTGTAACTCTTTTATTCATGGTTGATGGTTTATGTTTTTTATTTCTTGATATTGGTCGTATAGATGTCCAGCCATTCCTCCATGCTCATCTTGGTCACCAGTTCGGCAATAAGGTCGTAAGGGATGTCGTCCACCTTCTTAAATCGGATGCAGCTTTTTCCCATATCCAATTTGTATTTGCTGTGCTTCGGATATTCGCCAATAAACCAATCCGACAGCTCTTTTTTGGCATAGATGCCCGAATGGTAAAGGGCAATGAAATTCTTTTGAGAGGCGATGTTCATAAAGGGGACCGGTACCTTAGGATCGCAATGGTAGCCATCCGGATAGACCGAATGGGGCACGTAGTATCCAATCATTTTGTACTGGATGCCTTCCTCAAATCCTTTGGGTAGGTTCTTCAATACGATATTTCTCAATTTGGTTACCGGACCTTTACGGTCTTCCGGGATCTGATCGATGTAGTCTTCTACTGTATTTGCGTTGTATTGCATGGTAAAACTATTTGCGTGATAAAATAAGTGATGAAAGAATGGTCATGATTATGCCAATGACCAGGACCGTCATGAACATGACAACAGCCAGGAAGACACTCCCGTATTCGGGAATCTCTTCCGTAGCGCCACTGGCCTTCATGGCTTCAATGTATTGGGTCATGAATTCAGGGTTGATCACCGTCGTATAAATATAGTCGACGATCCCAAATCCAATGGCTGCGAACAAGGTGATGCATACACCAATGATAAATGCTTTTCGAAAGCTAATTACGCCCTCGTTCACCTGGTCTCGGTAGTGCTTGATTCCGAAGAAAACAAAAACCAGCGAGACCACCATGCTGGCGTAACCAAAAATGGCCTGCGTGCTGTAACTCAGATCCTTCCCAAATACCAATCCGGCCAGGAAAAGGACACTTGCAGTAAGCAACGAATAAATACCGTACTTAATAATGGATGATTTCATACTAATGGGTTTTAAAGTTGTCGACAAAGTTAGAAGCGCAAGGCGTTTGGACACTCATACTAAAGTACGAAAATGACTCCTACTTTAGTGCTAAACCCCTATTATCCTATGATTTTGAGCTCTTTCGCTCGCTGCAACGCCTGGGTACGGCGTTTTACATCCAGTTTCGAGAACAGATTCGAAATGTGTGATTTTACCGTGCTTTCTGAAACAAACAAGGCCTCTCCAATTTCCTTGTTGGAACACCCCTCGGAAATCTTCACAAGTATCTCGTATTCGCGTTTGCTAATGCCCAGGGTCTCGATCATTTTCCTGTCGATCTCGGTAGGTGTTGCAAGTTGTTTTTTCTGAAGACTTCTTTTATTAAGAAAGATGCCTATCACAAAGAACAAGATCGCGAAACCCGCGATGATCCATTCCACGGCCACCGATTCTGAAACAACGATGTAACTGCTCAGTCGGAACAGGATGAGGACACAAAGTGTGAGGGCGCCAAATATGAGGATGATCTTCTTCAAAGTAGTATTAAGCAAAGTTGTGGCATATCTTTTCTACAATGGTCTGGGCGAGTTTTCTTTTGCTTTCCACCGTCCAGCCTGCAATATGAGGCGAGAGTATCACATTGTCGAACTCGATCAATTCCCGAAGGGCTTTTGGGATTTCTTCGGAATTAAATAAGGACTCAAACGACAATTTCTCATATTCCAGTACGTCCAGTCCGGCTCCCAAGATTCGACCGCTTCGCAGGGCATCCACCAGATCTGAAGTCACCACGCATTTGCCCCTGGCACTGTTGAGCAACCAGAAGGGTTTTTTGAAGGACTCGATGAAGGCCTTGTCCACCATCTTATCTGTGAGCGGAGTCCAAGGCGTGTGCAGGCTTACCACATCGGCCATTTCCTGAAGGGTTTTGAGAGACACCTGAGTAGCGTTCTTGTTGCCCACGCCTTCCTTAATATCATAGCAAAACACCGTACAATTGAATCCTTTTAGCTTTTTGGCAAAGGCCTTCCCCATATTTCCATACCCAATGATCCCGACCGTTTTACCATTGAGTTCGATGCCCCGATTGGCTTCCCGATTCCATTGACCGCTTCGCACTTCCAGATCGGCACGGTTCAAACGATTGAACAACGACAGCAACATGCCAAGGCAATGTTCGCCCACGGCGTTGCGATTTCCTTCGGGAGCCGAGAATAAGCGAATGCCCCTGCGCTCAGCTTCTTCGATATCAATACTCTCCAATCCGGCACCCACCCGCGCAATGAATTTCAGATTGGTGGCAGCATTCATGAAACCTGTGTCGATCTTAAACCGACTGCGGATCACGATCCCGTCATAGTCGCCAATCAACTGTTCCACCTCTTCCTTGGATGCCGTATAGTTCTCGTCATTGTGGAAACCGGCTTCCTTGAGTTGCTCGATGAGGATGGGATGGTTGGAATCTAAATGAAGAATTTTCAAGGTCTCAGATCTTTGGGTATTCGGTTTGGGTTTTTTCATGCACCACATCCCCCGTATGAGCGGTGGATTGTTTCTCGAACAGCAACAAATGTACTTCTTCCCCGTCACGCGTCATTGGGCAATGCTCAACGCCCTTAGGAACCACAATGATCTCGCCCTCGTTCACCACCTCAACGCGATCTCGAAAATGCATTTCCAGCGTGCCTTTTTGCACATAGAACAGCTCGTCCTCTTCCTCATGCGCATGCCAGACAAACTCGCCTTTGATCTTGGCGAGGATGACCTGCATATCGTCCACCGTCGCAATTTGATGCGGATGCCAGTGCTGAGAGAATTTCGTGAATTTTTCCTGAATGTTGATCGGTTTTGGCTTCATACGATTGGGTCTAATACGGAGTTTGCAACATGGATGGATCGTCAAAACAAGGTACGAATTTCCTCCGTTATTTTAGTGGGTCGATTGGTAGATGCATCCAGAAAGCACCACAGGGTGCTGGCACTAACAAGGGTTTTTCCATCGGAGGGGCGTTCAATTTGGTACCGGCGCTCGCTTTTTACACCGTCGGCCGAATGAACCCAGGTACGAACCAATACTGTTTCCCCTTGGAAAGCAGGCGTCTTGTAATCGATCTCGTGCCTCAGTACAAACCACACATACCGAGCCCGTTGCGCTTCAGTGGTGTTCGCTACCCAATGAGTTTCGGCGGCCTGCAGGCACCATTCTAAATAGATGAGATTGTTTACGTGTCCCTGAGCGTCGATGGCCGAGGCGGGGACCGTGATTTCCAACGTAAATACTTCCGAAGTCAAAATCCGAGAATGAATCTAGAGATATAGAAGAAGATCAATATTCCGAAGATATCATTACTGGTCGTAATAAAGGGCCCGGTGGCGATCGCAGGATCGATGCCTCTTTTGTCCAGCAAAATAGGGACAAACGTTCCAATGATGGCGGCAATGATAATGACCGCCAACAGTGAAATGGAAATGGCGAGACTCACGTCGAACGGATTCCCGATCACCGCATTGAACAAGATCACCAGTAGGCCAAGGGCAATTCCGTTGATCATACTCAATCCCAATTCTTTGAGGAATCGATTCAGCAAACTTCCTTTTACCACATTGTTGGCCAATCCCTGAACAATGATCGCACTGGACTGTACCCCAACGTTTCCGGCCATGGCCGCAATCAGCGGCGTGTAAAAGAACAGGATGGCATATTTTTCAAGTGCCTCTTCAAAATCCTGCATAATGAAAACGGCACCAAGCCCTCCGAAAAGACCCAATACCAGCCACGGAAGCCGTGCACGGGTAAGTTCCAGTATGCTGTCGTCTGCCTCTACATCCTGAGAGATACCGGCCGCCAATTGGTAGTCTCTTTCGGCTTCCTCCTTGATAAAATCAACCATATCGTCAATGGTGATCCTTCCCACTAAAATCCCTTCTTCATCGATCACGGGAATGGCTTCCAGGTCGTATTTTTGCATCACTCGCGCCACTTCTTCCCCTTCGGTATGCACCGTCACATAATCCACCTTTGGGATATACACATCGCTGATATGTGCTTTTTCCGGAGCGGTAAGCAGGTCTTTGAGTGATAACCTGCCCTTGAGGTGTCCATCATTATCTGTTACGTATATAGAATGTACCCGCGTCACGTTCTCGGCTTGGCGACGCATTTCTCGTACACAACCAGCAATGGTCCAGGTCTCTTTCACCTTCACCAATTCCTTGGCCATAAGACCACCGGCACTTTTCTCGTCGTAGCCGGCCAGTTCCACGATGTCGGCTGCGAGTTCCTCATCTTCGATCTTATCGATCACCTGCTGCTGTACTTCATCGTCCAGCCCTGCGACCACATCGGCCGCATCGTCGGTGTCCATTTCCACCAGCTCTTCAGCAATCTCTTTGGGCGAGAGTCGCTCGAGAATCTTCTCACGCACATCCTCATCCAGTTCCATGAGCGCCTCACTGGTAAGCTCACTTTCCAGTAACTTAATAAGGTAGAGGGCTTCATCGCTGTTGAGCTCTTCCAGAATCTCCGCGATGTCGGCAAAGTGCACGTCCGACAGCAATTCTTTCAGGGCATGACCATCCTTCCGAGCAATGAGTTGCTCGATATTTTGAAGGAAATCATCCGTGAGTTGAAATTGCATCGTTTTCCAATAAGAGGGTTAATTGAATAAATTCGGATACGGAAAGCTGTTCCGGACGCTGTCCAAAGATAGCATCTTCATTTAATTTATCTGATAATTGGAAAGTTTTTAAACTGTTACGAAGTGTTTTGCGACGCTGCTGGAATGCCGTTTTTACCACCTTGAAAAACAGGGTCTCGTTGCAGGCCAAATGCAATTCTTTTTTGCGTGTGAGCCGAAGCACTCCGCTGTCTACTTTGGGTGGTGGGTTGAATACTCCCGGGGGAACGGTAAACAGGTATTCGGCCTCGTAGAATGCCTGGGTTAGCACCGAAAGGATGCCGTAGGTCTTGCTGCCTTCCTTTTCACAAATTCGTTTGGCCACCTCTTTTTGGAACATGCCTGTAAACTCCGGAATACGATGGCGATGCTCCAATGCCTTGAACACGATCTGGGATGAGATGTTGTAGGGAAAGTTTCCGGTAATAGCAATGGGCGCTCCCTCGAATACGGTTTCGAGATCGTATTTTAGAAAATCGGCCTCCAGTACTTGCAGTGCGGTGGAGTTATAATGCGTTTCCAGGTAGTCGACCGATTCGCTATCAATTTCCATGGCCAGTAGGGCGATGGGTTTCTCGAGGAGGTATTTGGTGAGCACCCCGGTGCCGGGACCAATTTCGATCACATGCTCATACCCCTCAAGAGTGAGTGTATCCCCAATTTTTCGGGCAATGGCTTCATTGGTCAGGAAATGCTGGCCCAGGTGTTTCTTCGCTCGTACCGATTTGCTCATCTGGCCATAAAG
>JBCCHR010000135.1:0-7755 GCA_039028655.1 Bacteroidota bacterium | reverse complement strand
GCCGGGCACGGGTGTTTCCATACTCAAGGAGCCATATCTGCCCATAGGAGAACACGCTTTTGCCAACAAGGAGGATTTTCGCATTTTCTTCAAAGAGGACAAAAACGGTGCGATCGAGTACCTGGTCATTGGTGAGAATGCGTACAAAAAGCTCAAATGGTACCAACAAAGCACCTTCCAGGGAGTTTCGCTGTTGCTGGTGGTGCTCTCCGCGCTTATCGTGGTCATGCGGCATCTCTTCCGCAGAAAAAAAAATGTATCAACACCCGCTAGGGCCATTCGCACTTATCGACGTTGGTCATTAGGTCTGGCGATCGCAGTGCTCTCTTTCGTGGGACTGCTGTTACTGGGTTTTGCCACCTTGTCGACCACCTACGAAGTTCCGGTCGCCATTAAAGGTATTCTGCTCATCCCCCACCTGATCGTGCTGGGAGTGATTGCCCTTGGGATAGCGACTTGGGCGTTTTTGAAACAACCCGATGTCAAAAAATGGCGTAAAGCAACATCGATCGTTTACTGCCTCATCATGTTGTATGCCGTATGGTTCCTAAACCATTGGAACCTCCTGTTTTATAAACTTTAAATGAACAAAATGAAGACATTACCATACACCCAACACTCATTGACGACTGTTTTCGCCGTTGTGTTTTTTCTGAATTTCTTCGGAATCACCTACGCGCAGGTGGACAGTTCGTCCGAACTTTACAAAACCTTGAAAGCCAATGACAGTCTGCTTTTCGAGGAAGGATTCAACAAATGTCGGTTGGAAGCATTCGAACATCTCATCGCTGAGGATCTGGAATTTTACCATGATCTATCCGGCATTACGCGCTCCAAGGAAAGCTTTATCGAGACCTTCCGAAGAAACATCTGCGGAAATCCCGAACAGAAGCCGCGACGCGATCTTATTCCGGGGACACTGGTGGTGTATCCGCTTTACAACCAGGGCGAATTGTACGGCGCTATCCAACAAGGTACCCATCGTTTTTACCAACCAGCTCCGGATGGATCTTCAACTCCGGGAAGTACTGCATTATTTACGCACTTGTGGTTGAAGAACGACGACGGATGGGAGATCAAACGCGTCTTGAGTTACGAACACAGGCCAGAGTAGGAATGGGCATGACGGATGATTTCAGCAATAAAAAAAAGAACCCCATCGTATGCAACAACGGGGTTCTCTAACCTAAACTTAACCTGTTTTTTGGGGCTTGATTAACTAAAACCTTGGCTGAACATCTTCAGCAAGTTTTATGATGTTTGATACCTATTAGTTATCGTCTCGTCTAATTCTTACCCAGGGAAACAAAAAAACCCGGTGCTTGCAGTTCGCAGCACCGGGTTGTAATTTTTTGACGGCCGCTTAGGCTTCCACGCTCTTGCTAGTTTCCACGGTGGCCAGGTATCGCTCGGCATCCAGAGCTGCCATGCAGCCAGTTCCTGCCGCGGTTACCGCCTGTCGGTACTCCTTGTCCTGCACATCACCGCTCGCAAACACGCCGGGAATATTGGTCTTGGTCGATTTTCCTTCGGTAATGATATATCCGGTATCGTCCATATCGATCTGTCCCTTAAAAATATCGGTATTGGGTTTGTGCCCGATCGCTATAAACAAACCGGTGATCGCGATGTCCTCGGTCTCTCCGGTTACATTGTTCTTCATTCTAAGGCCTTCTACAACCATATCGCCGATCACCTCATCCACCTCTGTGTTGTAGCGAAGGTCGATATTGCTCATGGCGTTTACACGATGTTGCATCGCCTTAGAGGCACGCATGTGATCTTTACGAACCAACATGGTCACCTTCTTACAAATATTCGCCAGGTAGGTAGCTTCCTCGGCAGCCGTGTCGCCACCTCCTACGATGGCAACGTCTTGTCCTTTGTAGAAAAATCCGTCGCAGACCGCACAGGCCGAAACGCCACCTCCACGAAGGCGTTGCTCGCTGGGAATACCCAGGTATTTTGCCGTAGCTCCGGTAGAAATGATCACCGTCTCGGCTTCGATCTGGGTTTTTCCGTCCACTGTTACCTTATGGATACCACCCTCTTCGCGACTAAAATCTACTTCGGTTACCATCCCAATACGCACTTCGGTACCAAAACGCTCTGCCTGCTGTTGCAGTTGGACCATCATGGTGGGCCCGTCAATTCCTTCGGGATATCCTGGAAAATTATCTACCTCGGTAGTGGTGGTAAGCTGTCCTCCCGGCTCCAATCCGGTATACATGACAGGTTTCAGATCGGCTCTGGAGGCATAGATAGCGGCGGTATAACCTGCCGGTCCCGAGCCTATGATCAAACACTTTATTCTCTCGATTGATTCAGACATAGTTCAGTTCTAATTTAGAATGTAAAAGTAGTAAAGTTCGCCCGAACCTTACATCAAAAGTTATTAAGAATGGCAATGGTTTTATTAAGAGAATCGATGAGCTGTTGTAGCCTCAAAATGGTCGATGCCGCCAGGACCAATTCCGAAGAAACTATTAATAAAAACCTAAAGTGTTTAACTTTCAGTTATTTTTGTTAAACATTTTGTATTTTTGATCAACAAACAAAACCTATGGCTAAGAAGAAGATCAAAAAAGAAGACCTCATCACCAAGTACATGGAGCATGTGCTTGACAACGGCACGCCACCAGCGTCTGTATTCAAGTTTGCAAAAACTCACGGATTCCAAGAAGCAGATTTTTACCAGTTTTTTGGAAGTTTTGAGGCCTTGCAGCAAGCGATTTTCGTTCAGTTCTTTCAAACTGCGGAAACATTGTTAGACAAGAACGACGATTACCAGTCCTTTGATGCCAGAAATAAGTTGCTGAGTTTTTATTACACCTTCTTCGAACTGCTTACCGCCAATCGTAGTTACGTTTTGGTGGCGTTGGACAGCCACAGGGATCATCTCAAGAACATCAAGACTCTTTCGCCCCTCAAAAAAGCCTTCACCCAGTACATAGCAGGACTCGATATCGATACCATCGACTTGAAACAGGAGCAGGTGGAGAAATTTCAGCAACGCTCCCTCCAAGAATCGGCTTGGATACAATTAGTATTGATTCTTAAATTCTGGTTGGACGATACTTCACCGGCCTTCGAAAAGACAGATATTTTTATAGAGAAATCCATCAACACCAGCTTCGATGTGCTCGATGTACAGCCGTTGCGAAGTTTGATCGACCTTGGCAAATTCCTGTTTAAGGAAAAAATCCAGATGTCTTAAATGAAAACAATTGATAGCATTCCAACCTCTAAGATTCAACGCGCTACCAAGCTGGTGCAAACCGGTGCCAAGGTAGGAGTGAATTACTTAAAATACTATGGTGATAAGTTGGTTTCTTCGGAAGAAGACGCCAAGCAGAAGCTCGATCAGAACAATGCAGAGGACATTTATGACGGACTCAAAAAATTAAAGGGAAGCGCACTCAAAGTGGCACAGATGCTTAGCATGGAGAAAAGCATACTACCAAGGGCCTATGTGGAAAAATTCTCTCTGGCACAGTTCTCAGTTCCTCCCCTATCGCCTGCCCTGGTAATCAAAACGTTCAGGAATTACTTCGGAAAACATCCCAACGATATCTTCGACAGTTTCAATACCACCTCCACCCACGCGGCGAGTATCGGACAAGTACACGAGGCCACGCTAGGCGGCAAACGACTCGCAGTGAAGATCCAATATCCAGGAGTAGCCGAAAGTATTGGATCGGACCTGGCACTGGTTAAACCCATTGCCATCAAGATGTTTAATATCCGTGGAAAGGACTCCGACAAATATTTTAAAGAGGTGGAGCACAAATTGGTGGAAGAAACCAATTACGTATTGGAAGTGGCGCAGAGCAAAGAAGTGGTAAGGGCTTGTGCTCACATTCCTCATATGGAATTCCCAAAGTACTACGAGCAATACTCTTCAGATCGCATCATAACTATGGACTGGAAAGAGGGCGACCATCTTTCGGAGTTTGTTCAAAAGAACACCGACCAGGAGTTGTCCAATCAAATAGGACAGGCGCTGTGGGACTTTTATATGTACCAAATTCATGAATTGCGAAAGGTACATGCCGACCCCCACCCGGGTAATTTCCTGGTTTCGAAGGAGGGTAATCTTGTTGCTTTGGATTTTGGTTGTATGAAAGCACTACCGGATCAATTCTACGTTCCTTACTTTGAGTTGGCAAAGAAGGAGGTTATCTCAAACCCGATCAAGTTTACACAGAAGCTGTATGAACTGGAAATTCTGAGAGATGACGACACCAGAGAAGAGATCGAATTTTTCTTCGACATGTTCCATGACCTGTTAAGTCTGTTTACCCAGCCTTTCCATTCTGAAGTTTTTGATTTCTCTGATCCCCAATTCTTCCAACAGATCAGCGAGATGGGGGAACGCTACTCCAAGAGTACCGAACTGCGCAAAATGAACGGAAATCGGGGATCAAAACACTTTATTTACGTAAATCGAACGTTCTTTGGCCTGTACAATCTCATGTTCGACCTGAAGGCACAAAATGTTGTGATCAATAGTTTCCAGGACCAACACCCCGCTACGGAACGCAAGATGGCTGAGCCACAGGAAGCCTAGTGCTATCAACTTCGCAGTAGATCCTTACCTCTTATTACGCTGGTGCCGGACCAGCGGCGATGATCGCATGGGACTATGTTAAATTTTGTTTAACCTTTGTTATATATCATTAAACACTTTATATCTTTAAACCATGATTTGGAATACCACTCACAAGAATGAGGAGTACGATAAACAGATAAATGCTCTTGTGGGACCGGCCTTCTCTCTAATGCGCTCGATCCGAATGAAAGGCGTTGGATCTAAACGGATGATCATAGATAGCACCAGCGTTCATTTTGAGCCCTATCTCAATGCCGTGTCGGACCTTAACTACGCCAATATCGAATTGCGTCCTCTGGGCGTCCTGGTTCATATCAACAAGGGGCATCAGAACTTTAGTTGGGGGATTCCGTACTATCAATTGGCATGGTACAAGACTGGTGGAGTGAGCATACATGGACAGGGACGCTTCATTCAATTCAGAAATAATAAAACGCTCCAGGAGAATAAAAAATTCTTTGACAAGCTGCTGAAAGAGAAAATACGATACGACGACCAACACAACCTACTCAATTTTATGTAGTGTGGAAGATGTTTGGTGTGAATTATTAACTCAATACAAACACGTGCTTTGCCTGGGGAATTCAACAACAGGACAGCACATAAAAAAGAACTTATGAAGACAGAACAATTCTTAATGAATGGCAATCACAATGAGGAAGCAACCCCTGCGGTTTGGGAATCCATAGGAGACAGTCACCTGGGTACTTCCCTGGAAACGCCCATGAAACCCGATGCCTTTGCGATCTCCAATGCCGAAAAGAAAGAACGCATTGCGTTGCTATTCGAAGAGATCATGGAGGTACTGGGATTGGACCTCACCGACGATAGCCTGAAAGGAACACCCAAACGTGTTGCCAAGATGTATATCGACGAGATCTTTTGCGGCCTGGATCCAGCGAACAAACCAAAAGTCGCACTCTTTGAGAACAAGTACCAATACAAGCAGATGCTGGTGGAACGGGATATTACGTTCTACTCCAATTGTGAGCATCATTTTGTACCCATTATCGGTAAAGCGCATGTGGCCTACATATCTTCCGGCAAGGTGATCGGTTTATCGAAGCTCAACAGGATCGTTCAATACTACGCCAAACGACCCCAGGTACAGGAACGCCTTACCAATCAGATCGCCGAGGAACTCAAACGCATCCTCGACACGGACGATGTGGCGGTTATCATCGACGCCAAGCATCTCTGCGTCTCGTCGCGGGGCGTACAGGACGATACTTCATCGACCGTTACCGCCTTTTATGGCGGGTCTTTTGAGCGCCCGGAGAAGATTGCCGAACTTCAAAATTACATTCAGCAAAAAAGCAGCCTGTAAACGTATTCAACTATGAAAAAGATCATTATCGTTGGGGGAAGTAAAGGTATTGGGAATGCTACCCTGAACACCCTTTTATCTTCGCATCAGGTGATCAACCTGAGCCGGACAACGCCGGACGTTTCCCATCCCAATCTAACCCACTTTGCTTGCGACATCACCACCGATGAGCTGCCGGACATCGAAGAAGCCGACGGCTTGGTCTATTGCCCGGGAAGCATCAACTTAAAACCGATCTCCCGCTTGAGTATTGACGATTTCAAGAGTGATTTCGAAATCAACGTGCTGGGTGCTGTAAAGGCCATACAAAAATACCTGCCTGCCCTCAAGAAAGGCCACCAGCCGGCGATCGTGCTGTTCAGTACCGTCGCCTCCAAACTGGGGATGCCGTTTCATGCCAGTATTGCCACGGCCAAGTCGGGTGTGGAAGGATTGGTACGCTCATTGGGCGCCGAGCTCGCTCCGACCATTCGGGTAAACGCGATCGCGCCAACGGTGACCAATACCGAACTGGCTTCAAAATTATTGCGCAACGAAAAAATGGTGGAAAACATCACCCAACGACATCCGTTGAAAAAATTTCTGGACCCAACAGAAGTGGCCGAAATGGCTGCTTTTCTACTGTCGGAAAAAACAGCATCCATTTCAGGACAGGTGTTCGAAATGGACTGTGGGATTGTGAGTTTCAAGATATGAACCATGGCTATTTTTAATCGCATACGGTCCCTTTGGTCCAACTCCGGAGCAAACGATCTTCCCGATAGCAACCGTTCGATCTACGACATAGAGATCAACAGTTTACAGGGGAAGCCTTTGGACCTGCATCAATTCACGGGAAGGAAACTCTTGTTCGTGAATGTAGCTTCGCAATGCGGATTTACCCCTCAATATCGTGACTTGCAGCAGTTGCACGACCACTACAATGATATGTTGACGGTGATCGGGGTACCTTGCAACCAATTTGGAAAGCAGGAACCTGGCAGCGCCTCGGAGATCTCCTCTTTTTGTGAGGTAAATTACGGTGTTGGGTTTCCAATAACAGAAAAAGTGAACGTAAAAGGCGTTGACCAGCATCCGCTCTACCAGTGGCTCACTAAAAAAGCGTGGAACGGTCGAAAGCAGAGTTCGGTGAAATGGAATTTTCAAAAATACCTGGTTGATGAACACGGACAATTGATCGATTATTTCCTGTCGACTACCAAGCCATTGAGCACGCGAATTACCAGCCATTTGAAGACGGCCATAGATCTTTCTGGCAACCAAAACCATGACGCATCATGAAGTTGTTGTTGCGAGTGGTTTTTTTCCTGATCATCAACTTTGGTGCACTGGCTTTTGGCAGCTGGTTAATGAATAACGGCCCCACTTCCTCGTGGTATCAGGGCCTTCAGTTAGCGCCTTGGACCCCTCCCGGCTGGGTGTTTGGGTTTGCCTGGACCACTATCATGATCTGCTTTTCGATCTATCTTGCGTATCTCTTCAGCAATAAAAAAAACACCACCCTACTCCTTTTGTTTACGGTCCAATTGGTCCTTAATATTTCGTGGAATTACCTGTTCTTCAATCAACATTGGATCGTTTTAGGTTTGGTCGACATCGTTTTACTCACGTTATTGGTTGGTTATTTCATCAAGCGATACTACCCTACCCATCCCAGGCTTCAATTGTTACTGCTGCCCTATCTTCTATGGTTGTGTATCGCCACGTCTCTCAACTTTTATATCGTACTCTATAATTAGCAGTAACCAGACAGGAGCAGGTTTCGAAGCATGTTTTCAAATTAAAGTGATAGAGAGCTTTATAAAGTGGGGAGTCT
>JBCCHR010000134.1:0-7801 GCA_039028655.1 Bacteroidota bacterium | reverse complement strand
ACGACCGCGTGAACTTCTATTTCGATCTACGGGCCGGAAAATCCAAGGAATTCACCGTGAAACTGAATGCTTCCTACATGGGCACGTACTACCTGCCTGGGACTCAGGTGGAAGCCATGTACGATAACAACTACTACGCCCGCAATCAGGGCATGTGGGTAACCGTAACGCAATAAAGGGAGCATCATGCAGATCAGCTCATACATATCAAGAAAAGTAAAGCGCCACAAGTACAAGCTTTCTGCCTGCTTTGTGCTTTTCGTGCTGTGGTTGTTCTGCTTGCCCAAACCCCTGTTCGACGACCCTACCTCAACGGTGGTGGAAAGCAGGGAAGGCAGGATGCTGGGAGCTCGTATCGCGCCGGACGGTCAGTGGCGTTTTCCTCGGATCGATTCGGTGCCCTATCGGTTTGAACGGTCCATTGTCTTGTTCGAGGATGAATACTTTTACCAGCATCCAGGTTTTAACCCGGTGTCGATGGGCAAAGCCATCTGGCAAAACCTCACTACTAGTAAAAGGCGTGGCGGAAGTACGCTCACACAACAGGTGATTCGCCTGGCACGTAAGAACAAAAGTCGTACGTATACCGAGAAGTTGGTCGAAATTGGGATGGCCACCCGCCTGGAAGCGGGGTACTCAAAAAAGGAGATTCTCGAGCTGTATGCGAGCTATGCCCCTTTCGGTGGAAACGTGGTTGGTCTTGAAACAGCATCCTGGCGGTATTTTGGTATTCCGGCGAGCGATCTAAGTTGGGGACAGGCAGCGGCATTGGCCGTGCTTCCTAACGCGCCATCTCTTATTTTTCCGGGGAAGAATGAATCCATCTTACGCAAGAAACGCGATAGGCTGCTACAGAAATTACGGAATGAGGGAGAGATCGACCAGACCACCTACGAATTGGCCTTGTCCGAACCATTGCCTGGAAAACCGTTCCCCTTGCCCCAGTACGCCGCTCACTTTTCAGAAAAAGTAAAAAAAGAAAACCCTGGGGAACGGGTAACCACCACGATCGATTTCCGTTTACAGCATTCAGTGAACCAAGTGGTGAAAGAACATCACTACCTGCTCAAACAGAATGAGATCAATAATCTCGCGGTGCTTTTGCTCGACGTGAATTCAAGGGAGGTCCTCGCCTATGTAGGCAATGCACCTACTTCTTCAGAAAATAACAATTTCGTCGACATTATTCCTCGGCCGCGCAGCACCGGTAGCATCCTGAAACCCTTTTTGTATGCGGCAGCATTGGACGGTGGCGAACTCTTGCCCAATACGCTGGTAACAGACGTCCCCACCGTGATCAATGGATACAGCCCTAAGAATTTCGACAATCAATTTTACGGAGCTGTACCTGCCGGCGAGGCCCTCTCAAGGTCGCTCAACATTCCGGCCGTACGGATGTTGCGTTCCTATGGGTTGGATCGGTTTCATCGCAGGTTGCAGGAGTTGAACTTCAGGCATATCGACAAATCTCCCAATCATTATGGGCTCGCACTCATCCTTGGCGGCGCCGAGAGTTCGTTGTGGGAGATCACCAGTGCCTATGCCGGAATGGCGTCTACCTTGAACTTCTTCAACGCCTCTTCCAGCGAATACCGGGAGACAGAATTTGTTTCGCCAGTGTATCGAATGGGTGAGACGGCTCAACTGGGAAAAATCCGGGCCACACCTTCGGTTATAAACGCGGCCGCCATTCATGAGACCTTCGAGGCCCTTCAAAATGTCAATCGGCCTTTGAGTGAGGCCAATTGGCAGTATTTCTCAAGTTCCAAACCTATCGCCTGGAAGACCGGTACCAGTTTCGGATACAAAGACGCCTGGGCCATTGGTGTAACGCCCGACTATGCTATCGGTGTTTGGGTAGGCAATGCCGATGGCGAAGGTCGTCCCGGACTCACAGGGATCCAAGCGGCCGCCCCGGTGTTGTTCGAAGTGCTGGAGCTGCTTCCAACTACGGATTGGTTTGGTATCCCCTACGACGAAATGGTGGCGGTCACTACCTGCGATCGCAGTGGTCATTTGGCTGGTGTACATTGCGATGCGGTGACGGAGGACTATGTCCCTAAAAATGGTATTCGTACGGCACCTTGTCCGTATCATCACAAGGTTTTTTTGACTGCTTCGGAAGCGCAACGGGTTAATTCCTCCTGCTACCCATTGGAAGATATGATCCAGAAAAACTGGTTCTCCCTTCCTCCCATTTCAGAGTATTACTATGCAGCCATGCATCCGGAATATCAACCTCTGCCTCCCTTCAAATCGGATTGCCTGCACGAGGGAGAGTCTTTGATGGAGTTTATTTTTCCGAAGAAGAACGAAGTGGTCCTGCTTCCAAAGGATTTCGACACTTCGTTGGGTGAAGTAGTGTTACAAGTGGCCCATCGCAATTCGGAAAGTACGGTCTACTGGTACCTGGACAATACCTTTCTGGGCATCACCGAAACCTTTCACGAACTGGCCATTCAACCACTTCCGGGAACCTATTTGCTCACGGCAGTGGATCAGGAGGGAAATGAGGTGAAGCGGAGGCTGGAAATCGCACCCGCCTCACTTTAAACCTCGGAGAGAATCCAGATCGCATCTTATTTAGTACTTTAGGGTTTCAATCCAGCACATGCTATGAATTGCAGCAGTTCTTTTTTCGTTCTAATCCTACTTTCCCTGTGCATGATCGGCTGCGGGGAGCAAACAGAATCGGCGGTAACGTCGCCCACGCTCATTCCCAAACCACAACAGATGGAGTTAAGGGATGGGCAATTTCTATTGGATGACAACACCCGATTGTTTGCTGCTGCACCTTTTGAAAAGGCAGTTGGTTTTCTGCGGAATTATGTGCAACTGGGCAGCAGTTTGGAAATACCGCTCGGGGAGCAGTTACAGGCCAACATCCTGTTACTGCCAGACGCTTCGCTACCTGCCGAAGGGTATACCCTGGACGTTTCTGAAGAGAAGATCACCATCAAAGCATCGGATGGTCGCGGCGCTTTTTATGCGGTGCAGACGCTTCGGCAATTGATGCCGGTTAGCATGGAAAGTGAGAAGGCTAAAGCCTTAGACCGGATTGCCATACCTTCCGTATTTATTGAAGATGCACCGCAGTTCCGGTATCGTGGAATGCACCTGGATGTGGCCAGGCATTTCTTTGATGTCGAATTTGTAAAGGAATACATCTCTCATTTGTCGATGCTCAAAATGAACTACTTCCACTGGCATCTCACCGAAGACCAGGGATGGCGTATCGAAATCAAAAAATACCCACGACTCACTTCACATGCGGCTTACAGGGAGGAGACGCTCATTGGCCACTACAACGACACACCGCATCAATTTGACGGAAAGCGTTATGGAGGATTTTATACCCAGGAGGAGGTGAGGGAAATTGTGGCCTATGCCGATTCGCTGAACGTAACCATCATCCCCGAGATCGAAATGCCGGGTCACTCACAGGCCGCGATAAGTGCGTATCCGGAACTGGGATGCACCGGTAAACCTGTACCCGTAGCCACCAAATGGGGTGTCTTTGAGGATATTTACTGCCCAACAGAGAAGACCTTCGCGTTTTTGGAGGATGTCCTTACCGAAGTCATGGCCTTATTCCCCGGGGAGTACATTCACATTGGTGGAGACGAAGCTCCAAAGATTCAATGGAAAGAGAGTACTTTTTGCCAGAATTTGATCAAAGAACTAGGGCTGGAGGATGAAAATGAGCTACAGAGCTATTTTATCAAGCGCATTGAAGCCTTTGTAAACAGTAAAGGTAAAAAGATCATTGGTTGGGATGAGATACTGGAAGGTGGCCTGGCTCCCAATGCGACTGTGATGTCATGGCGGGGAACCCAAGGCGCTATCGAGGCAGCACAAGACGGACACGATGTGATCCTTACTCCGGGGTCGCATGCCTATTTCGATCACTATCAAGCCGAACATGAAGATGAACCCCTGGCTATTGGTGGGTTTCTTCCGTTGAAAAAGGTCTATTCATTCAATCCGATTCCGAGTGAACTTACTCGTGAACAAGCCCAATGGGTCCTCGGCGCACAGGGCAATGTCTGGTCTGAATATATGACCACCGCCAGCCATGTGGAGTATATGGTTTTTCCGCGTATTTTGGCAATGAGTGAAGTGGTGTGGAATGGTCCGAGTACTTCCGTCGAGGAGGATTATCCCGACTTTCTGCGCCGTGTGGAATCGTTCATGAACCGCCTGGATCAATTGGAAGTAAACTACGCCAACCATCTGTATGATGTGGAGGGAAAAGTAGTTCGCAAGCAAGATTCATTGTACTACGAATTGTTGACAGCTATGGACGGAAAGTCTATTTGGTACACGATGAATTCCGAAGAAAAAAGAAAATACGAGCACCCGATCCCTATTACCGGGAATACCCGATTAGAAGCCTATGTCCAGAACCGGATTCATGTGGGGGAGGTGACCTATCACAAGGGTGTATCGGCGAGCGTTACCCTCAATGTTGAACCACATCCTGCCTATGCTACAGGAGGCAAAGAGGCGCTCGTTAATGGCGTTGCCGGCAGCAGTAAGCGCTATGGTGATAAGGAGTGGTTGGGCTTTTGGGGAGATGACCTGGAAATTACAATTGACTTTTCGGAACCCGTTGAGGTCTCGAAAGTTTCTACCCGTTTCTTCAATGCCAATGGACAGTGGATCTACGCTCCGAAGGAAGTTCAACTTAGAGCGACATTGAGCAACGGAGAAGAATTTGGTGTGAAGCAACTCATAGAACTGGATACTGATACGCTCCTTGAGGAAGTTGTTGTTGGAAAAACACCTTACCCAAAGGGCTCCTACAAACGCCTGGTGCTCACTATTCCCAACTACGGCGTTATTCCGGACGGTAAACAAGGGGCCGGTCATAAGGCCTGGACATTCATCGACGAGATACGAATAGAATGATCATTGAGATTTGCGCCAATAGCTTTGAAAGTGCCCGCATTGCTCAGGAATGTGGTGCCCATAGGATCGAACTCTGTGTCGACCTGTCGGTGGGAGGGCTCACACCCCCTCGCGCTTTGATCGAGAAAGTTGTCACCGAATTGTCGATCCCAACCCATGTGCTAATTCGTCCCAGGGGTGGTGGTTTTGTTTATTCTGAAGAGGATTTTGACACCATCCTTTCAGACATGACGTTCTGCAAGGAAATTGGCTGTGTCGGTGTAGTAAGCGGTGTACTAAACTCTGAAAACGGAATCGATGTTAAGCGCACTGAACGACTGATAACCGCTTCGGAAGGAATGGAGTTCACGTTTCATCGTGCCTTCGACTACTGTAAAAATCCCATCCAAGCCTTGCACCTATTGCGAGAACTGGGCGTTACGCGTTTGTTGTCATCCGGACAGGCGAATAGTGCCGTTGAAGGGATCGAACTATTAAAAAAGCTTCTAGCAGCATCGAATGGCGACTTGCAGATCATGCCCGGGGGAGGAATCAGATCCAACAACGTATTGCTTTTTAAGGAGGCAGGTTTTAAAATGATCCATTGCTCTGCCACCAAAAAATTGATCGACGGACAGCAAACCGACCTCCTGAATCACAAAGTGGAGGGCCATTCGGACCCAGCAGAAATTAGGAAGATCACGTCTTTGCTAACGTAGCGGAAATCCCTTTCCGGCCCACCATGGGCGCACTTCGATCTCCAGACTTCCGGCCTGAACAGCGGGATCGAGATGAGCGAGGCTGTCGGCCATTTTCAAGGTAGGCACATTATATACTGTGATACCGCGAAGGTCCTGATCGTCCCCGAAAGGCCCGGAAATATCGGCGTACCCCAGTTCGTACATTCTGGTAAGGTGAGCCATGTGCAAGGCCTGGAGGCTATCGGAAGCTTCCTTACTCCAATCGCGATTGGGACCGCGTTTTAGGAATGCCATAAAGTATTGCTGCATGATCAGGGTATCTCCTGAGGCTTCGTCTACATAATCGAAGATCTCAAAACCATTTTCCTTTAGTTCTATGATCTGTTGGGCCATGGATACGTCAAGATCATCCACGTCGGTATCGAGATGGGTATCGTGATGATCAAGATCGTGTTCCTTGACTTCCGGTGTATTCCCACAGGCCAAGATGCTCAGTGCTAGTAATGTTCCAAAAAGTAATTTCAATGATTTCATAGGTTCCAGTTTTGATATGGATTCTTGCTTAAGTTCGAATTGTAATAGCGCTCGTCGCCGGTCACTTCCATGCCCAACCATGCCGGTCTGTGAAAATCAGCATCTTCCGTTAGGAGTTCGATCTCGGCAACGGTAAGGCCTGTATTGTTTCCGAAGAACTCATCCACCTCAAAAACAGATTGCTTCACGGAAACTTCATAACGATCCTTTTCAATGATCCCCGGTTCGCATAACTTGAGTAAAGAACGCGCTTCGGCAACGGTAATTTCCTGCTCCCATTCGAATCGCGATGTGCCTGAGGGGTTCGACTTACCTTTAACGGTGAGAAAACCCTTTGCACCCAGGACTCGGATGCGCACGGTACGTTCCGGATGGGTGTTCAAAAAGCCCTGCACCATCCTGGTCTTGGAATGGGCCAGATCCTTATATACTTCCGAAGTAACCAAAAATTTACGTTCGATCTCTATCATTTTTCTCCCATTCGCCAGGGTGGGTTTTTACGGTTTTCACCGGCATAAAACAAAATGATCTGGTTCCCATCCGGGTCGAGCAAACGCGCTTCGGTCCAAAGCCAACTTTGCTCGGTTGGCAACGAATCGAATTGTATCCCCTTATCCTGTAATTCGGTTACTCGCCTGGCCACATCTTCAACTTCAAAATAGATCACTGCGCCGGGCTGGCACGGAGCACTATCTACCAAATGCAGGGATAGGGTTGCATCCCCTTCTGGGCATTCGAAACGTGCGTAGGCATCGTGGGTGTGTACGATGAGGTGTAACCCCAATTTCTGATAAAATACAATGCTTTTGCCAACGTCCTGCGAAGGAATGGTCACCTGGTTCAGGTTCATGTTTTCAATACTATCTCACTAAGATATCATAAATTTATGGGATGGAGAACGACCTTCCCATTCGAAAGATCATCCACGTCGATATGGACGCGTTCTATGCTTCTGTGGAACAGCTGGACAACCCCGAGTTACAAGGAAAACCACTTGCGGTTGGCGGTGGCGGAACTCGTGGAGTAGTGAGTGCCGCCAGCTATGAGGCGCGCAAGTTTGGGGTACGCTCGGCCATGAGCGGAGTACTGGCCAGGAAACGGTGTCCTGAGCTCATATTCGTCAAGCCACGATTCGATCGTTACGCGGAGGTTTCCAAGGTCATCAGGGCCATATTTCACGAATACACCGATCTGGTCGAGCCACTGTCGTTGGATGAAGCCTACCTGGATGTTACCGAAAATAAGAAGGGCAATCCCAGTGCTACCTTGTTGGCTCGAGAGATCAGGGAACGGATCAAGGAAAAGACCGGGTTGAATGCTTCGGCCGGGATTTCCATCAATAAATTTGTGGCCAAGGTGGCGAGTGATATCAACAAACCCAACGGGCAAAAAACGATCCCGCCGGAAGAAGTGGTTGAATTCCTGGAAGGACTGGACATCAAAAAATTCTATGGGGTTGGAAAGGTGATGAAGGAGAAAATGTACCTGCTGGGTATCTATACCGGGAAAGACCTCAAGGATAAAAGCGCGGACTTCCTGGAAGAACACTTTGGCAAAAGTGGGGCCTCCTTTTACAATATCGTACGTGGCATCCACAACAGTAAGGTAACCCCGGATCACAAACGAAAATCGCTGGCTGCGGAACGTACCTTCAACGAGAATATCTCGTCCGAGGT
>JBCCHR010000133.1:0-7871 GCA_039028655.1 Bacteroidota bacterium | reverse complement strand
GATTTGGCAAAGTGGGAAGCATCGGCATCCCTGATTATCCGTTCCATTTCGTTGGAAGGTTCTGCATCGAAAACTGTGGCCATGATACACTGTGAAACCTTGTCAATAAAGGTTTGCTCCACACTCTTTCCTTGAAGGAACTCTGTACCTATTTCGACACCGCGCGCTTCGTGCTCATCACAGCTTCTCACATACCCCACGTCGTGTAGCAGCGCCGCTACCAGTAGGATTTCACTTTCTTCCTCGGAGAGGGAACTGTTTTCAATTAATTCTTTCGTACTTTTAAATACTCTTTTGGTATGAGTGAAATTGTGATACAAAAAATTTCCAGGGAGCTCTTCGGTCAAGAGTTTCTTCACAAAATCATAAGTTTCCGCTACCAACTGCGACATAGTACTGAATAAATTAGTTCACCAAAATACTAAATTTTAGCCTTAGTCATTCGATATGAAGAAAGTTTACATTTTACCATCGCTAGTTTTATTGTTCTTGCTTTCCGGCTGTGCCACACACAATGCAAAATACCGTGAGGGCGGAGCTCCCGCGAGCATCGAATCCGGCGGTGAAGTAGAGCGCACTTTTTATCTCATTGGAGATGCGGGTGCTGCGAACAAAGAGGACGGTAGCATTGCACTGGATGCTCTCGAAGACTTTGTGAGCAACAAAGCAACCAAAGACGACTATCTGATCTTCCTGGGCGACAATATCTATGAGAAAGGATTCTCCAAGGAAAGCGCAACCATGGAAGCAGAAGCCAAGGAGATCCTCGACGCGCAGATCAAGGTAGCCAAGGCTTTTAATGGTAAGAGCTTGTTTATTCCAGGGAATCATGATTGGTATTCCGGATTGAAAGCAGTAAAAGATCAGGAAAAATATGTCGAGAAAAAGTTGGGTAAAAACACTTTTCAGCCCGAAAAAGGCTGTCCTATCGAGAAGATCGATGTGACCGAAGATATCGTATTGCTGGTGCTGGACACCGAATGGTATCTCACCAATTGGGACAAACACCCCACAATGAATGACGAATGCGAAATAAAATCTCGAACCGACTTCATCGCCGAACTTGAAGGAGAACTCAAAAAGAACAACGAAAAGACCATTCTCGTGGCCATGCACCACCCTTCGATTACCTATGGACCTCATGGAGGCGGTTTTAGTGCATCCAAACACCTCTTTCCATTTCAAGGTCCGATACCCTTGCCCGGGATCGCAACCCTGATCAACCAGGTGCGTACCACAGGCGGTGTATCGCCGCAAGACCGTTTCAACAGTAGGTACGACGAGCTTATGGACCGATTAACTACCATGGTTCGTGGCAACGATCGCGTGATCCTGGCCTCTGGGCATGAACATTCATTGCAATACATCGTAGACGAAGGAATCAAGCAGATCATCTCCGGGAGCGGTTCAAAGAAATCGGCTGCACTCTTAGGAGAACATGCACAATTCGTCTATGGCGATAGGGGTTTTGCAGTTTTGGACATCCTCAAGGACGGTTCGTCCCGGGTGCATTTTTATGCGGCCAATCAAGGGGAGGCGAGCTTGTTGTTTTCTTCGGAAGTATACGGGGCCAGAGGGACGTATGATACATCCAACCTGCCGGATACCTTTGATGCAAGCCGAAATGCTTCAGCATATAAAAAAGAAGCTACACAGAAGGGCAAGAGTTATGAATGGTTCTGGGGCGATCATTATAGATACGTCTACGGCACCGATATCAAAGTCCCGGTAGCCACCTTGGATACCCTTTATGGTGGCCTTTCGATCGAACGCAAGGGAGGAGGGCACCAAACCAAATCGCTTCGTGTGCTGGACAGGAACGGCCGTAACTTTGCGTTGAGAGGCGTAAAGAAAAGTGCGACTCGCTATCTGCAAACCGTTGTCTTTACGAACACCTATATTGAAGAAGATTTTGAAGATACCATTACCGAAGACCTCGTACTGGATTTTTATACCGCCAGTCATCCCTATGCCTCATTCGTAGTGGCACCATTGGCCGATGCCGTTGGGGTGTACCACACCAATCCGTTCTTGTTCTACATGCCAAAACATAAGGCGCTGGGTAAGTACAATGCCGATTATGGCGACGAGCTATACGTGATCGAAGAGCGCCCTGATGACGATTTTCTGGATGTGGAGTCGTTTGGGAAGCCTGACGCCATTGAGAGCACCAGCGATCTGAGAAAGAACCTGCGCAAGGATGAAAAATACCAGGTGGACGAAGAAGCGTTTATCAGAGCACGTTTATTCGACATGTTATTAGGCGATTGGGATCGTCATCAGGACCAATGGCGATGGTCTCGATTCGATATGTCGGATGACAAGAAGGTTTATCGTCCTATTCCGAGGGACAGGGATCAGGTGTTTTCCAACTACGACGGTGCGTTACTGGATGTGCTTCGCACGCTGGCGCCGCCCACGAGACAATTACAGACCTATGAAGATGAGATCGATGACCTGCAATGGCTCAATGCCGCGGGGATAAAGCTGGACCGCACTTTTGTGCAGCAGGCAGGGAGAGAAGATTGGATCGCTCAGGCCCAACGCATCAAAAGCAGTCTCTCCGACGCCGTGATCGACCAAGCGTTTACCGAATTGCCGATAGAAGTCCAGGATGGCACTTCCGAAGAGATCAAATCCAAACTGAAATCCCGACGCGACCAACTTACCGAAGTGGCGGGACGTTATTACGATTATCTGTCAAGATTGGTGGTGCTCACCGGAACCGACAAGGACGACCTGTTCGAGATCACACGCGGGAATGGATTTACCAAGATCTCTATTTCCCGACTCAAAGGTGATGAGAAACAACCCCCTTATAAAGAACGAGTGATCAACTCTAATGAAACAAAGGATGTTTGGATCTACGGACTGGACGACGACGACCAGTTCGTGGTTACCGGCACTGGAAAGAACCCAGTATTTATCCGGATCATGGGTGGGCAGAACAATGATGTGTATTCCTTCGATAATGGAAGGGCGATCAAAGTACACGACACCCGCACCAAGCCCAATACGATCGCGAAGAAGGGTGGAGGTTCTTTCCGTTTCAGGGACGATTATGACCTTAATACGTACGACTACCAAAAGTTGATAGCGCGGTCCAATTCGATCCTTCCTTTCGTTGGGGCCAACCCGGATGATGGTCTCAAATTGGTGCTAACCGATATTTATACGATCTCTGGATTTAAGAACAATCCTTTCCATCAACGGCATATCGTGGGTGCGAGCTATTACTTTGCCACCGAAGGCTTCGATATTAGTTATAACGGTGAGTTCGCAGGCGTATTTGGCTCCTGGAACCTGTTGGTAGATGCGCATTTCGCCAGTGAGAATTTTACCAGAAACTACTTTGGGTTTGGCAACGAGACTGAGAACAACCAGGATACCAACCCCCTCGAATTGGATTTCAACCGGGTGAAAACCGGGATCATCTCGGGTCGTTTGGGTGTGGTACGGCAAGGAGAGTTTGGCAGTAGGCTCGTGATCTCGGCCGGAGTCGAAAATATCGAAGTGGAGAATACGCCGGGTCGATTCATTGAGGCAGAGTTTGGGAACCTGCCTATGACCTTCGAACCCATGACCTTTGCCAACCTCGACATGGACTACAGCTATGAAAGTTTCGATAATAAGGCCAGTCCGGCACGAGGTATGGTGTTTAAGTTGAAGGGTGGTGTGCGTAGCAACGTGGAAGATTCAGAGCGCACCTATGGTTATGTGCATCCACAGATACAATTTTACAATCCCATTAGCCGTAACGGACGCCTGGTATTGAAAACCATGGCGCAAGGGCAGTTCAATATTGGAGACGAATTTGAATTCTACCAGGCCGCGGTAATTGGAGCAGGCAATGGTTTGCGAGGGTACCGAACTCAGCGATTTAGTGGAGAAAGTGCCTTGGCCGTAGGAGCCGATCTTCGCTTTGGTTTCAAGAAATTCAAGACCGGCTTACTGCCATTGCAACTCGGGATCTATGCAGGATACGATACAGGTCGCGTCTGGGTAGACGGAGAGGATTCCAATATCTGGCACGACAATGTGGGAGGTGGGATCTGGATCAATGCGGTGGATGCGTTAAGTGGACAGCTGGGCTTGTTTACTGGTGATGATGGGATCCGATTTTCCTTCGGATTTGGAGTGGCGTTATAAGTTCCATTGTGCGTCTGACGGTACATCCAACTTCGAGAGGGAGTTGAACGTGCGACGGCTTATTCATCTAAGCGCAGTACATACAGATTACCACCTTTACCGTGAGAACGTTCATCGGCAATGAGCAGTTCGTTTTCAGAAATAAAACAAATGCTTTCCTTCTGGGATTTGTGCTTAAGCTTGATCTCGGTCAACGTCCCGGAAGTGAAATCGTCCCCTTCGTAGTCTTTAAAAAGCCAGACCTTATTGTAGGATAACAACGCGATCGTACCGGTGGGATGATGAATGGTGGCGGCTGTGACCTCACAATCGCTCTGGTCCTCTCCTGTTTTGAAGGAACCGATCCTAACAGCCTCGAATTCCCCATCCTGGGCAGGCACCTTGTAGATCTTGGTAGTGCCATCGTACTTCTTCGCCCGATTGCGCGTAAACAGGTAGAAATGCCCATCCAGATGGATAAATGCCTCCACATCAAAGCTCAGGTCCTTTTTCTTGGGCGGGAACTCTTCCTGGTCAGCATAGCGAAAAGTGGTGATCTGCGGTTCTGTACGCCTTCGATCGCTACTGCCAGGTTCGGGTACCCGATAAATGGTGAGGTCGGTTCGATTGCTGATATTATTGCCAAAATCGCCCACATAGAGATTACCAATGGTATCGGTGGCGAGGTCTTCCCAGTCAATATTGCTCGCGTTCTTGAGTCGCAATACCTTTTGAACCTTTTGACTAATCGTGTCGAAACCGTAAATCTCGGGCGGGTTCCTCGAGTCGTTGATCATCCAGATCAGGGGATCGTCTGGAAATTTTTCCACGCCGCTTACTTCCTTAAGCAATCCTGGCAGATCGGCAACCAGCTCGAGTTTACCGAAGTCCTGACAACTCGCCGTGATGCTCACAAGCATCCAAAGAATGCACAATTTTCTCATTGTCCTAAAATACGATTTTATACCTTTAAGCGTTCAAAAATCTTGCCGTTGCAAGTGAATTGGCGACCGACCTTGGGAAAACAACGCCTACCGCGTTTGTTTTGTAGCTAAATATTGTACATTTGCGCACTTAACAAACCCCCACATGACACCTCAACTTACAACAGCCGTTCAAGCTGCCATCGAAGGCGGAAAAGCCATCATGGAAGTATATGCCACCAGTTTCGATGTAGAGATCAAAGGCGATAATTCGCCACTCACGGTGGCCGATAAAAACGCCAATGCCGTTATCAATACCTACCTCAAGAATACTGGTATTCCCATTATCAGTGAGGAGAATAAGCAAACCGATTATTCCGAGCGACAACACTGGGGCAAATGCTGGATCGTGGATCCTTTGGATGGAACCAAAGAGTTTGTGAAACGCAATGGAGAATTTACGGTAAACATCGCCTTGGTGGATGGTGGAACACCACAATTGGGAGTGATCTACGTTCCGGTTTCCAAGACCTTGTATTTTACCGATGAAGGCGAGCAACGTTCCTTCAAGGCCGTACTCGATCATGATACGGCGACCATAGAGCATATTGTTTCGATTGCTTCGGAAATAAGACCAGCTGTACCTTCGGAACCTGTGAAGGTGGTAGGAAGCAGGTCGCACCTCAACGACGATACCCGCGAATTTATTTCAGCAATAAAAGAAAACAAGGAAGTAGAGATCGTCTCCATCGGAAGTTCGCTAAAATTCTGTTTGGTGGCCGAAGGCAATGCTCATGTATACCCAAGATTTGCGCCCACCATGGAGTGGGATACCGCAGCAGGGCAAGCCATATGCACTGCCGTAGGCGTAGAGGTGATCGATCAAAACACCCAAGGACCCTTACAGTACAACAAAGAGAACCTGTTGAATCCGTATTTTCTGGTGACCCCTGGACATGACACAGTATAAACGGGAATCCCACATACGAAGCCTTTTAAAAGGTATTTCGTGGCGCATAGTTGCGACCACCGATACCGTGTTGGTGGCGCTGCTTATTACCTGCCTTTTTGGACATTGCAGCATCGAAGATGCCCTTGCCATAGGTGCTGTTGAATTTTTGCTGAAACTGGCTGTGTATTACGTACACGAACGGGTATGGCAAAAGTACCGTACCGGTGTGGTGACCAAGCGTCAAACCATTTATAAATCCATTTCATGGCGCATCGTGGCTACCACCATGACCTTTCTGATCTCCGGAGCCATTTTGGAGAGTTTTAATGAAGTGGCACTTTTTATCGCTTTAACCGAGTTAATTACTAAATTTACACTTTATTATTTCCACGAGCGTTTGTGGCTGCGATTACCTCTGGGACGCATCCGAAAATTTATCTTTAAACGAATACTGAAACGATAATGCAGGAAAATGTAATTCCACATAATTTTAGCATCGATCGACAACAAAGACAGGCATTAAAGGGCCATGGTTCGTTCTTGATTTGGTTTACGGGGCTTTCCGGTTCGGGAAAGTCGACGATCGCCAATGCTGTGGAACAGTCGCTGGTGGCCGAAGGCGTGCATACCTACACACTCGATGGCGACAATGTGCGTAAGGGTTTGAATAATAATCTCACCTTTTCTCCGGAGGACCGTACCGAGAACATCCGCCGTATTGCTGAAGTTGCCCATTTGATGGTCGATGCGGGGTTGGTGGTGTTGGCTGCTTTTGTTTCGCCCTATGAAAAGGACCGCGATAACATCAAGTCGATCCTGGGCCCGGACCACTATGTGGAGGTGTTTGTGAACACGCCGCTGGAAGAGTGCGAGCGCAGGGACGTGAAAGGCTTGTATGCAAAAGCCAGAGCCGGAGAAATAAAGAATTTTACAGGGATCAACGCTCCCTATGAGGCACCAAGGCATCCTGATGTAGAGATCGATACCACTCAACATTCGATCGAAGACGCAGTAGCAATGGTGAAAAAAGCGATAGCGAATAAAATTAAAGCATAAGCATGAGTAAGTACTATTTGAACTATTTGGACGAGTTGGAATCGGAGGCGATCTATATCCTACGCGAGGTATGGGCCCAATTTGAGAACCCGGTGATCTTATTCTCCGGTGGAAAAGATTCCATTTTGGTAACCCACCTGGCAAAAAAGGCCTTTCATCCTTCCAAAATTCCTTTTCCTTTGATGCACGTGGATACCGGACACAACTTTCCTGAGACCATCAAATTTAGAGACGACCTCATCGCCGAGTTGGGTGTGCAATTGATCGTGGGTTCTGTTCAGGAATCCATCGACACGGGACGAGTAGCCGAAGAGCGAGGGAAGAACGCCACGCGTAACGCTTTGCAGATCACTACCTTGCTTGATGCTATCGAAGAAAACAAAGTAGATTGCGCCATTGGGGGCGGGCGCAGGGACGAAGAGAAAGCAAGGGCCAAGGAGCGCTTCTTTTCTCATCGGGACGATTTTGGGCAGTGGGACCCGAAGAACCAGCGACCTGAACTTTGGAACATCTTGAATGGGAAGCATTTTGAAGGGGAACACTTCAGGGCTTTCCCGATCAGTAACTGGACCGAGATGGACGTTTGGAACTACATTCTTCGAGAGAACATTAGCATTCCAAGTCTCTATTTTGCCCACGAGCGGGACGTGGTTTGGCGCAGCAATTCTTGGATCCCGGTATCCGAGCACCTCAAACTCGAAGAAGGAGAGGTCGTTGAAAATAGAAAAGTGCGTTTCCGTACCCTAGGGGATATCACGATCACGGGTGGGCTGGAAAGCGACGCCGATACTCTTGATAAGATCGTTGCCGAG
>JBCCHR010000132.1:0-7901 GCA_039028655.1 Bacteroidota bacterium | reverse complement strand
GTGGGAGACGAAACACGAAGCCGTCCGCGATGCGCTGCTCGACGAGCGCGTTGAAGCGCTTGATGGCCGCGGGAAAGGACGCACACTCGGTGCAAGAGTTGTCACATTTTTGGTAGGAGGATTTATAAATGTCACTGCCGTTTTGTTCCCAAAGTGGAACGGCGCATTTAGTTTCAATCTTTTGTGCAGGGTAAAACGTGTTGGACTCACCGAACGAGGCAGGGAATTTCTCGCGCAAGGGCGGTCTACAAACATTGACATTGATGAATATGCTGCGGTTCTTCATTCCTGGGGAAGCGGTGATAAGAATGTGCTGTTCTTGCACGGGTGGTTGAGCAATTCCCAGCGCTGGGCGCCTTATCTTTCCCATTTCGATCTGCAAGAATACACCATATACGTGTTGGATGCTCCGGGTCATGGAATGGCCGCAGGAAAATATCTCAATTTGGAAATCTATCGCAAGGCATTGATCAAATCACTTGGTCTAATTGGGGAGGTAGATACGCTGGTATGTCATTCGCTTGGGGGACTGGTAGGCGGATACGGATTTCTCCACGACCGAAAGCTGAGGATTGGCCGATTTGTAATTATGGGCGCACCTTCTGGAATGGACGCAATTTTTGCGTATTTTGAGCATAGGATCGGACTATCGCCTAAGGCCCTTGAGAACCTGGAGACAAAGGTGAATTCGGTGCTACAATTGCCACATGAGCAAATTGCCATTTCAAGGTTTTTTTCTGAAGTGGATCGTCCGGTACTGGTTGTTCACGACACAGGCGATCGCATCGCGCCATTCGAACCCATTCGGAAAGCGAGTGATGAGGTTCGCCATCAGGGATCGGCAAGTGAAAGAAAGAATAATGAGTTGAGCACTTATTTTACACAAGGGGAGAATCACAGTTTACAATCTGCCAATACCGTTGCGCGGGTTGTTCAGTATATAAAAGAATAAGACAATGCAATTAAAAGAATTCGAAATACGTTGGAGCGACGTTGATGCCAATCGGCATTTGGGAAATACCGCTTATATCAATTACATGAGTCATACCCGTATGAGCATGTTAACAGCGGTTGGATTTGGACACCGTGAAATGGCGGCCGCCGATCTTGGGCCTATAGTTCTTTATGAACATTTATACTACTTCAAAGAAGCGTTCCCGGGAAAGCCCATAAGGGTTTCCCTCGAACTAAAGGGAATGAGTGAAGATGGTATGTTCTTCCAGTTTCACCACAATTTCTATAACCACAAGGGAGAGAACATTGCGCGCGGAGACATGATGGGCGCCTTTATCCAACTTTCGCAACGCAAATTAACAAGCTTGCCTGCGCATTTGTTAGAGAATATGCACAAATTGGATGTGGCACCCGATTTCAAGGTGCTCACCAAGGCCGATACCCGAAAGCACGGTCAGTTACCAAAAGATCTGTAGTACCTGCTACGATGGAGGAACATCGTAGAAAAACTGCTCCTTAACGATCTTACCATCCGCTACCTGGAACACGGCTATTTCCGACGATTCGCTTCGCTGACCGCTGGGTTTGTGGGTGGTATCCATTTCAAATCGAACGCTGAACCAGTTATCGGCTACGATGGGGTCGCTGGCCCGTGAGTTGTGTACTTCGAAGTTCTCATACCACCATTCCCCTTTTTTACCTACTTCTTCCATGCCATTGGATATGGCATGCTCTCCAGCCGGTTCGATGCTTACAATGTTGGGACTGTATAGTTCCTGGTAACAACGTTCTTCCTGACCGTCATTGAACCAATTCACCAGATTGTTGGCTATTTCTTGTGTATTCATGAGTGTTCTGTATTGATTAAGTGATTAAATGTACGTATTTAAACGAGCAGAAACTGTTAGTATATCGTTAAGTTATTTACCAATGTTTTTGGTCCCTTTTGCTACCCTGGTAGTAAGGAATACACCCACGAAAATGAGGATGGCGGCAAGGATTCTAAGCGTGTTGAGTTCATCCGCACCTACCCAAATTGCATAGATGGCAGCAATTACGGGTTGCAGGTACATGAACACTCCAATGGTGGTTGGACTCAGGCGTTTGAGGGCATAGATATTAAAGAGGTAAGTAAGTACGGTGGTTCCAACGACCACGAAAGCCAGCTTCCAGATCATATCGAAATCCAGGTGCAACCAGTCGACGGCCGCCAATTGCGAACCGCCAATAGGAGCATTGAACAATACGGCAAACAAAAAGAAGAGCTTCATGAGCGTGATCGAACTGTACTTACTCACTAATGCCTTTACGAATATGAGGTAAAAGGCATACGATGTCGCGTTTACGACGAACAGGATGTTTCCCAACGGAATATTCGGGGCGTTGGGCTGTGTCTTGGCCCCAAAAAGGATCAATGCCAGAGCACCCATTAGTCCTAACCCGATTCCAACCGACTTTAGCCAGGTTATTCGTTCCTTCAGGAAAAAAGCAGAAAGCACCAGTACGATCACTGGCGATAAGGTGATCACTACGCTGCTGTTAATGGGCGTGGAAAGTTCGAGTCCTTTGAAGAACATATTCATGTTCAGGACCATACCAAAGATGGCACACAGAACGATGCGAGGCCAGTCTTTTCGATCGATCTTTTCAGAAGGAACAAAAAAACTGATCAACCAAAATAGCACCGCTGCTCCGCTTACACGCAGCAAAATAAAGCCATACGGCCCGATCACATCGGGCATCAATCCCTTGGCGATCGTATGGTTGATCCCATAGATCGCACTTGCCGCAGTGGCTGCCAGCAAGGCAAGGGCGCGGGAATTCATAGGCCGTGGATAGACGATTTCGCGGCGGCCACTACTTTGGCACTATTGCCAATAAAGATAGCTTCGTCGTTTACGATCACCGGTCGTTTTAGGAAGGTGTAATGTTCCAGGATAAAACGCTTATAATCGTCTTCAGAGAGTTGTTCGTTCTTCAGCCCTCGTTCCTTGTACAGCTTGGCCCTCTTACTGAATAGCGACTCATAACTTCCGGACAACTCCCGGAGTGCTTCCAATTCCTTGACCGTCATTTCCTGTTGTTTGATCTCTCGTTTTTCAAATTCGGCCGGTAGCGCAAGTTCTTTGATAATGCGTTTACAGGTATCGCAGGTCGCGAGGTAGTAGATGGTTTTCATAAAAGGTTGGTGTTAAGGAAGGGTTCAATATCGTTAAGAGGTATTTCCAAAGAAATGGCTCCCTCCGCATAGCTGGCAATTTCGTAGGGATTATAGACCAGCACTATTTGGTCGCCAACCAGACCAATTGCTTCGGGAAGGTAAAACTGATCGTCCTCGAACCAAAATCCCGTTGCATTGATCGATTCGGTCTCGGCAATGTCGTGAATTTCACGAAATCTGGACGCAGCATACGCCTTAAAACCCGGAACGTCATTCACAAGATCTTCCAGCCCAACGGCCGATCCGGTCTGGGTATCGAACAGGAGAAATTGAGTCTCTCCATATCCATGAGCTCCTCCCGTAAACAGGTACTTGTAGCAAGAAAGGCTCACGAAATTCTCGGATTGGTGGGTGGCTTCCATAGTGATCATGGCCTCAAAATTTTCAGGATCTACTTGATCCGGGAAATCCGGTTGGTGGTCTCGGTACGACATGACGAATTGTTCCGCAGCTTCAGGGATGCTATTGGCCGTGGGAGCTGCGTCTTCGCCAAGAAACAGCCCTTCGATCACATAATTGGTAATGGCTGTGTTTATTTTTTCTGAAATGAACGGATCTCCTTCCGCAGTGAGATAATTAATGGTAACGGTCGAACAGGTTTCTTCCTGGCAAACATCCAGGTTTTCCTCCGTAAATTCTTCCGAAGAAAACCGAAGCGACACCTCTTTCGAACAGCTGCCAACGATCAACAGCAGCAAAATGAACAACGGCTTGTAATTCATCGTATAAAAGTACGACAGTTTTCAATATCCGAAAGTAAACTTGTACTTTTGTTAGCGAATTTTTTATGAATGTAAAACCCTCGTTCACCCAGGTGAATTCTTCCTATGAAATTTAACACTAAAACCATTCATGGAGGGCAATCGCACGATCCTGCCTATGGCTCGGTGATGCCTCCGATCTATCAAACCTCCACCTATGCGCAATCCACTCCGGGTGGGCATAAGGGCTATGAATACTCCCGAACGCACAATCCTACCAGAAACGCATTGGAAAATGCGTTTGCCAGCATTGAGAACGGCAAATTTGGCCTGGCATTCGGAAGCGGCCTGGCGGCCATCGATGCGGTGATCAAACTGCTCGAGCCGGGAGATGAGGTGATATCCACCAACGACCTTTACGGGGGCACCTACAGGCTATTTACCAAGGTTTTTGAACCATTCGGGGTGAAGTTTCACTTTATTGGGATGGAGAACGCAGATCGTGTTGAGGAGTTTGTGAACGAGAACACCAAACTTATTTGGGCCGAGACCCCTACCAACCCCATGATGAACATCATCGATATCAAGGCGTTGGCGGCGGTTGCCCGGAAGTATGATATTCTATTAGGAGTGGACAACACTTTTGCTACTCCTTATTTACAAGTGCCCTTGGATCTCGGGGCAGACATTGTGATGCATAGTGCCACCAAATACCTGGGTGGGCATAGTGATGTGGTCATGGGAGCCCTGGTGGTAAACAACAAGGACCTGGCTGATCGCTTGTATTTTATTCAGAATGCCAGTGGAGCCGTTTGTGGTCCGCAAGACAGTTTTCTCGTGTTGCGTGGCATCAAGACCCTGCATGTGCGCATGCAACGTCATTGCGAGAATGGGAAGGCAATTGCACAGTATTTAAAGTCCCATCCGAAGATCGAGAAGGTCTATTGGCCCGGCTTCGAAGATCACCCTAATCACGAGGTGGCAAAGGCACAAATGCGCGACTTTGGAGGAATGATCTCATTCGTGACCAAAGGAAACGACTATAACGAGGCGGTGCGTATCGTTGAAAATTTGAAAATATTCACCCTGGCCGAAAGTTTGGGTGGTGTGGAGAGCTTGAGCGGCCATCCCGCGAGTATGACCCATGCCAGTATCCCTAAAGAAGAGCGGGAGAAGACCGGTGTGGTCGATGCGCTAATTCGACTCAGTGTGGGGATCGAGGACATCGACGACCTCATTGCCGATCTGGAGCAGGCCATCGGATAAAGCAGAATTTCATAGAAACAAAAAGGGCGACCATTATTTGGTCGCCCTTTCTATTAGTTTGTCGTTTTTTTAATCCAGGTAGTAGATATAGCCAAAGTTCAACCAGAAGATCCAGTCGTTGGCCTTATTTTCAGGTACCTCTACGATACCGTTATTCTCGAAACTTGGATTAAGACCATCCACCCAGTTGGAGAAATAGTACTGCCATCTCGCGTCCAGCATCAGGTCGCTCAGGGGAGTAAGCTTGTAGCGAATTCCTGTACTCATTACGATGGACCAGGTAGAATCTCCTTCCTGTTGGAAAGCATTAAAATATTTAGGTGGTGTGGTGATCACGGTGTTGAGTGGCCCCAGTTCCGAGTATACTTCCGGATCAAAGCTTACCCAGTGAACACCAAAACTCCCAAAAGGAGCGATTCGATAGGCTCCTGCAGCAAAGTCGCGAATACTCAGCGGAAAGAATTCCAACTGCCCACCAATGTCAAAAACCGTCGTAGAACCTTTCATAGCTCGCAGCTGATCCGCCGTAATAGAAGTACGATCAGGATCTACCCATTTTCCTAGGTGGTCGAAATTGGTTTTATGGTAATCGATCTCACTTCGAATTTTGAAATGATCGTTAAAATAAGTGTCACGAGTGTAGCAGTTACAATCGGCCCGATAGGAGAAATTGATGTAATGAATAAGCCCAATCCCAAAACCTACATTCCCAATATTGGTTTCAAAATCGTAGCGCTGTCCATAATCGGAATAGAATGCCACGGGACCAGTGATGATCCCTATTTCATGAGAGAATCCCAGTTGGCTTAAAACCTCTTGCTTAGACATAGCAAAAAGTAAAAATACCACTAGCAATATTCTGGTATTCATTGTAAATCAGGTTTAGATTGAGACGTAACAAATATATAAAAACATATGTAACAGGAAAATATATTGCCCATAATTAGCTGATTTCACTAAAAATCGGACTTCATTTATGGTAGATGGCGTATATTTGCCACCTATAACGAAAACGATATCGTTTTATTGAAAAAGCAAAAATGAATTCGTTTTCGAGGCATATTTTGCAGGATTGTTAAATTTTTGACCTTTTTTTATTAATTCTAAATTTTGTTTTTCGGGGAGAACCCTTGAAAAGTCCCTAAAATTGGGGTAAAAACGCAAGTAGCTTCCCTTAGCATCAAGACTACAAATTACTAACAGCGATGAAGCAAAGCATTAAAGATTTTATTTCTGAAGTTGAAGCCGCAAATCCGAATGAGCCGGAGTTCATTCAGGCGGTCACGGAAGTGGCCGAAACGGTGATCCCTTTTATCGAGGAGAATGAAAAGTACCAGAACAAAATGCTCCTGGAACGAATTGTGGAGCCGGAACGTACCGTAATGTTTCGAGTACCATGGACCGACGATAATGGTAAGGTACAAGTAAACAAGGGGTATCGCATCGAGTTTAATTCGGCGATCGGACCTTATAAAGGAGGGCTTCGTTTTCACCCGTCGGTGAATTTGAGCATCCTTAAGTTCCTCGGATTCGAGCAGATCTTCAAAAATAGTCTCACCACCTTGCCTATGGGAGGAGGAAAAGGAGGCTCTAATTTCAATCCGAAAGGAAAGAGCGACGCAGAGGTGATGCGCTTTTGTCAGAGCTTTATGACGGAGTTGGCGCGTCATATCGGCCCCAATACGGACGTTCCTGCCGGGGATATTGGTGTGGGTGGTCGTGAGATCGGATATATGTTCGGACAATACAAGCGATTGAGAAACGAATTTACCGGTGTTTTAACCGGAAAAGGACTAAGCTACGGAGGTTCGTTGATCCGTCCGGAGGCTACCGGATACGGAAACGTGTACTTTGCCCAAAACATGTTGGAAACCAAGGGCGAAAGCTTCCAGGGAAAAACCGTAGTAATCTCCGGATCGGGTAATGTGGCCCAATTTGCTGCCGAAAAAGCCCTTCAGTTGGGTGGAAAAGTAGTGACCATGAGCGATTCTGGCGGTTTTATCTATGACAAAGACGGTATCGACGAGGAAAAGCTTCAATTTGTGATGGAGCTGAAGAACGTGAGACGCGGTCGTATCAAAGAGTATGTTGAGAAGTATCCATCGGCCAGTTATACGGAAGGACAGCGTCCCTGGAGTGTACCTTGCGATATTGCACTCCCTTGTGCTACCCAGAACGAATTGAACGAGGCAGAGGCAGAAACCCTGGTAGCCAATGGTTGCATCTGTGTGGGTGAAGGAGCGAACATGCCTACGACGCCGGAAGCGATCGCGGTGTTCCAAAAGGCCGAGATCCTGTTCTCTCCCGGAAAAGCTTCCAACGCGGGTGGTGTAGCCACTTCAGGCCTGGAAATGTCTCAAAATTCTTTGCGGATGAATTGGACCCGTGAGGAGGTTGATGAGAAATTAAAGAACATCATGAACGATATCCACGCGGCCTGTCTCAAATACGGTAAAAATGGCGACGGTTTCGTAGATTACGTAAAAGGAGCCAATGTAGCCGGATTTGTGAAATTGGCAGATGCCATGCTCGCTCAAGGAGTCGTTTAAAACATTCGCACATCGTAATGAAAGGTTGCCTTTTTAAGGCGACCTTTTTTGTTTTAATCCTGCAATAAATGCTATTTTAGCGTGTTTAAATAGGATGAACACTCAGCCTGTCAATCTATGAAACAGATTTCCTTAATGCTCCTACTTTTCGTTTCCGTTTTTTTAATGTCCAAAAACTTTGAGTATGAATGGAACGGTTTCTTCTCCTAT
>JBCCHR010000131.1:0-7987 GCA_039028655.1 Bacteroidota bacterium | reverse complement strand
GGACTGTTTTCATCGGTGAATTCGATCACGATGCCCTTTAGCTTCCGATCTCCATTTCTCACTTGAGTAAATCCAAAGAGAACCCCCGCTATCACTAGCACGAGCAATAATTTTATGATCGGCCAATTAGCTTTCATCCTTCAATTTTTTGGTCACTTTTTCCACTTCTGCACCAATGTCGCCGGCACCCACAAGCAACTGGATCCTACAAGGCGATTTGCGCATGCATTTTGCCATTTCACTCTTTAAAATTACCCTTGATCCACGGCCCTCGATCTGATCGCTCAACCACTGGGAGGTGATCCCTTCAATAGGCAATTCGCGCGCCGGATAAATGTCCAGCAGCAACACCTCATCAAATCGGGACAGACTGTCGACAAAGCCCAAAGCAAAGTCACGCGTTCTGGAAAAAAGGTGGGGTTGAAAAACAATAAGCTTTTGCTCATCGGGGTACATTTCAGACACGGCCTGGTGCAAGGCATTCAATTCGGTTGGGTGATGCGCGTAGTCGTCGATCAATACCAGGTCCGGGCGTCGTATCTTATACGAAAAACGACGCTGGACCCCCTTAAAACTGAAGAGAGCCTTGGACAGGCAGGGAGTTGGGGTTCCCGCAGAGATTGCCATGCCCAAGGCTGTGATGGCATTGAATAAATTATGATGTCCGGGAAGCGAAAATCGCAGTCCCTTCAGGTCTTGAGTGGGTGTTTTGAGATCGAAGACGTAGGCACCGTCCTCAATGGTAATATTGTGCGCCTGGAAATCGGCTGGCTCATCGACAGCCACGGTGCGACCTTCCATTGGCAAACCTTTTTGTATAAGAAGGTTTTCTTTCTTCGGAACCAATCTGGCAAACTCCTGAAACGATTCTTCAAATCCGGAGGCGTCGCCGTAAATGTCAAGGTGGTCGGCATCCATGGTAGTCACACAGGCAATATCGGGTTGCAACTGTAGAAAGGACCGATCAAACTCATCGGCTTCGACTACCGTGATCTCCGTGCCCTTGCTCATGAAATTGGATTGGTAATTTTCGGCAATTCCACCAAGAAATGCAGTAACCGGCATATCGCATTCCATCAACAGGTGGCCTAGTATTGCCGAAGTGGTGGTTTTCCCATGGGTTCCCGCCACCGCCAAACATAGGGTATCCCGGGTGACCTCGCCCAACAACGCAGCACGTTTGATCACCCTATAGTTTTCAGCAGAGAAAAAACGAAGGATCTTGTTGCTTTCCGGAATGGCAGGTGTATAGACCACCAGGGTGTTGTCGGGTTTAAGTATATTGAGATTCAACTCCGAAATCGAATCGGTAAAGGTGATCTCAATGCCCTCCTCCAAGAGCTCGCTGGTAAGAGCGGTCGGGGTTTTGTCGTATCCCATCACACGTTTTCCCAATAGTGCAACATACCGCGCCAGGGCACTCATCCCGATTCCGCCGATGCCTACAAAATAAATGGTCGATATGTGTTTAAGGTCCTTCAATGCTACAATCTTATTTGGGCAGTAGTTTTCTTATTTCGGCTACAATGTCACGGGCCGCATTCGGGCGTGCCAGCTGCTTTAAATTTTCTGAAAGTCGTCGTTGCATGGCCTCATCGCTCAACAGTCCACCCAGCATAGGCTCAAAGTTTTGGACAGCGTCGCTTTCCTTGAGCAAGAGGGCGGCGTCTTTTTCGGAGATGGAGCGTGCGTTCTTGGTCTGATGATCTTCGGCCACATTGGGCGAAGGTATAAAGATGACCGGCTTCCCCACCAGGCAGAGCTCCGATACCGAAAGTGCCCCGGCCCTGGAAATGATCACGTCGGCAGTGGCATAGGCCAGATCCATACGATCCAAAAATGCATGTACCTGAACTCGTTCGTTGGTGCTGCTCGCGTACCTATCGAAGTAATATTTTCCGCATTGCCAGATCACCTGTATGTTTTGTTCTTCAAAGAAATCGAAGGAACTCCGGATCAATTCATTGATCTTCCCAGCCCCCAAACTACCTCCCAACACCAGGAGTGTCTTTTTGTTCGGATCCAGTTCGAAAAAGGCCTGGCCTTCCTCTCTGGATCCAGAGATGTCTACCAGGTCGTCCCGCACCGGATTTCCGGTAAGCACAATTTTTTCCGCAGGAAAAAATCGTTCCATTCCCTCATAGGCCGTACAGATCTTATGCACCCTGTTCCGCAACCATTTATTGGTGATCCCCGCATGACTGTTCTGTTCCTGGATAACACAGGGTATCCCTTTGCCAGAAGCAACTCTCAATAAGGGCGCGCTGGCATAGCCCCCGGTCCCGATGGCCACGTCCGGAGCAAAGCTCCTTACGATCTTCCTCGCCTTTCGCAAGCTCGAAAGTAACTTGAAAGGAAAAAGTAAATTCTTGAGGCTTAGCTTGCGCTGCAAACCCGAGATCCACAACCCTTTGATCTCATACCCCGCCTTGGGAACCTTCTCCATTTCCATGCGATCGCTGGCGCCCACGAACAGAAAACTGGCCGAAGGAAATTCTTCCTTCAAACGGTTCGCGATTGCAATGGCCGGGTATATATGACCTCCGGTTCCTCCGCCGGATAAAATGAACTTGTATGTTTTTGTTGCTGAAATGATCTTGCTTTTAAATGGTCTGACTTAATATATCGAGTGGATTCTCTTCCCCTTCCGCCTTTTGTTCCACCTCTCGCTTCGCGCTCACGCTCAACACCATCCCCAGCGCCAAACAGGTCATCCAGATGGAGGTCCCTCCGCTACTAATGAGCGGCAATGTTTGCCCGGTAACCGGGAACAATTCTACCGCCACGCCCATGTTGATGAGCGCCTGGAAAATAACAGGCAGTCCTATCCCTATGACCAGCAGTTTTCCGAAGAAGGAAGAACTTTTATGCACCACGATCACCAGCCGAAACAGTAATAGCAGGTACATTAGGAGAATAAAAAGCGCTCCCAGTAGTCCAAACTCCTCCGCGATGATGGCATAGATGAAATCGGAGGATGATTGTGGTAAAAAGTTTTTCGACGGACTCTTTCCGGGTCCCAAACCGGTCAAGCCCCCGGAGGCAATGGCGATCTTGGCCTTCTCGATCTGGTAATCGGCCTCGGTATCTTCGTTATCCATGAAATTGTCGAATCGACTGATCCAGGTATCCACCCGGTTGGGGAATAGTTGAGGAAAGGCTTTTGCAGTAAGCCCAAAGATGAGCAAAAAAGCGATCCCTGCGCCTAAAACGATCATGAGGTATCGAAGCGGATAGCCCCCGATAAATACGAGCACCACCACCATGACGAATATGATGGCCGTGGTTGAGAAGTTGGCCGGCAGTATCAGGGCAAGAATTAAGAAAACCGGCAGCCACAACGGCAACAAGGATTCTTTGAAGGTGATTTTCTTGTCTTTGATACGGGAAAGGTAGCGCGCCACATAGGTCATGAGCACCACCGCGGCGAGTGCGGATGTCTGAAAGGTGACCCCCACAAATGGCACACGAATCCAGCGGCTCGCGTTGGCGCCTTCAATGGTCGTTCCCTGGCTAAGGGTAATTAGCAACAAGATGACCACCACCGGTAAAGCAATGATCGAAAGACCCCTGAAATAGTGATAAGGAATTTTATGGACTCCATAAAGAATGGCAAATCCCAATAGCAAATGCGCGAGGTGTTTCATCAGGAAGCGCAGGGGCGTTCCATCTCCATAGAGATACACCAGATTACTGCTTGCGCTGTACACAGGTAAAAATGAAAACAAAGCAAGCAAGGCGACCACAGCCCATATCGCTTTATCTCCTTGTATGTTGCGCAAAATGTTTTTCATTCGTTGTTAAATCTTCATTTCGTGTTTACAGATCCCGAACCGCAGCTTTGAATTTGGTTCCGCGATCCTCAAAGTTGTCGAATAGATCAAAACTCGCACAAGCCGGCGACAGCAACACATTGTCACCTCGTTCTGCAAGTCGGTATGCGATCTGCACTGCGTCCTTCATGGAATGCGTCTCCACCATCATGTCGACCACATTTCCAAAAGTTTGCACGATCTTATCGTTTACCACACCCAAACACACAATGGCCTTGACCTTCTCATTTACCAATGGCAACAGATCGCTATAATCATTGCCTTTATCCACACCTCCAACGATCCAAACCGTAGGCGATTGCATGCTGTCGAGCGCATAGAATGTCGCGTTCACATTGGTGGCTTTGGAGTCGTTTATATAGGTAACGTTATTAATCTTCAAAACCTTTTCCAATCGATGTTCCACACCTTGAAAATCTTCCAAAGACTGTCGTATAGTGTCTTTCCTGATTCCCAACAATGTGGCCACCATGGAGGCTGCCATGGCATTTTTAATGTTGTGTTGTCCTTCTAATCCTAGTGTTGCTAAGGGCATAGTAATTTGGTTGTTAAGTATGGTTATTATTATATCTTTATTTTTTATCATGGCCCCTTCCGATATCGTTCCCGAAAACGAAAAGGGTAATTTTTGTGCTTTTATGGGATGCTTCTCAAGCCAGTGCTGGATGTCGACATTATCGTGGTCGTATATGAAATAGTCCGATTCCGTCTGGTTCATCGTTATCCTGAATTTTGAAGCGATGTATTTCGAATAGTCATCGTCATAGCGATCCAGGTGATCCGGGCTCAATCCGGTAAGCACAGCGATGTGCGGCTTAAAAGTTTCGATACCGTCCAACTGAAAGCTACTGATCTCCAACACGTATCGATCGACCTCTCCTTTGGCCACCTGCGCTGCAAAACTGTCCCCAATGTTTCCAGCCAGCCCAACGTTCAATGCACCTTTCTTCAAAATATGGTGTGTGAGTGATGCCGTGGTGGTTTTTCCGTTACTCCCGGTGATTCCTACCACCGAAGCGTCTGTATACAGCGATGCAAATTCGATCTCCGAAATAACTGGGATTCCCTTTTGTTTAAGCTGAAGAACGATGGGCACCGAATCCGGGATTCCCGGACTCTTCATCACCAGGTCGGCATTGAGTAGCTTCGCTTCCGAATGCTGACCTTCCTCCAATTCAATCTCATGATGTAAAAGAACGTTCTTGTATTTTTCCTTCAGGGTTCCGAAATCGGATACAAAAACTTCGAAACCTTCCTTCTTTGCCAAAAGGGCCGTACCAACTCCACTTTCTCCACCTCCTAAAATGGCCAACCTCTTTTTCATTCTTCTTTACCTTATTTTCAAGGTTATGATCGTAAGCACTGCCAAAAAGATTCCAACGATCCAAAACCGTGTTACGATCTTGCTTTCATGAAACCCTGCTTTCTGATAGTGATGGTGCAGCGGTGACATCCTAAAAATGCGCCGTCCTTCACCGTATTTCTTACGTGTGTATTTGAACCAGCTTACCTGCATCACCACAGAGAGATTTTCCATTAGGAAGATCCCGCACAGAATAGGAATCAACCATTCCTTGCGTATAGCAATGGCGATCACAGCGATCACGCCACCAATAGTGAGGCTACCGGTATCTCCCATGAACACCTGCGCCGGGTAGGCGTTGTACCACAAAAATCCGATGAGCGCCCCGGTAAAGGCCATAATGAATATGGTGAGTTCCCCCATGTTGGGCAGATACATAATGTTGAGGTAGTCTGAGAAGATCACGTTACCCGAAACCCAGGCAAACAGTGCCAAAGTAACCGCAATAATCGCCGAGGTACCTGCCGCCAGACCGTCAATTCCATCGGTAAGATTGGCGCCATTCGACACGGCCGTGATGATAAAAATGACGATAGGCACAAAAATGAGCCAGGCGTATCGGGTGTAATCATCTCCGGCCCAGGAGATCAGTTTCTCGTAGTTGATCTCGTTGCCGCTCACAAATGGCATGGTCGTGATCAATGTCTTTTCGGCATCGTTAAATACCTTCCCGCCGGATTGCGTTACGATTTCCTGCCCTGTTACCGGGTCTACTTTTTCTGTCTTAACGGTAATATCCGGATGGAAGAACATGGTAAGCCCAACAATGAGCCCCAATCCTACCTGGCCTACGACCTTGAACTTCCCGGGTAACCCGGCTTTGTCGTTCTTGAATTTCTTAAGATAGTCGTCGATAAAACCGATCGTACCCATCCACAAGGTAGTCACCAATAACATGATCACGTAGATGTTCTCAAGTCGTGCCACCAACAACACAGGAACTACCGTTGCCAGAATGATGATGATCCCTCCCATCGTTGGTGTACCCGCCTTTTCCATCTGCCCTTCCAGCCCGAGGTCCCGGATGGATTCGCCCATTTGTTTGCGTTGCAGGAAGCGAATGATCCTCTTTCCCCACACCGTGGCGATCAGCAACGAAAGTATAGCCGCCATGGCCGCCCGGAAGGTGATGAACTGAAACAGTCCCGCGCCAGGCAGATCGTAAGTTCTATCGAGAAAGTCGAATAAATAGTACAGCATGGCTATTTGTTTAATGCGGTTAGCAGTTGGTTTACAATCATGTAATCGTCAAATTCAGTGCGCTCTCCATTGATCTCCTGATAGTTTTCATGACCTTTCCCCGCCACCAGGATGATATCTCCGGTATCGGCCATCTGGCAGGCTGTCTTGATCGCTTGTTTCCGATCGGTGATGGACAAGGTTTTCTTATAGTGCTCGGCAGGAACACCTTCTTCGATCTGTTGGATGATCACATCCGGGTCCTCGGTTCGGGGATTGTCGCTGGTAAAGATCACTTTGGTGCTCAATTGCGCCGCGATCTGTCCCATCTTCGGACGCTTGTCTACGTCGCGGTCACCTCCGCAGCCTACCACTGTGATCAGCTCTTCATTACCGGTACGAATACTATTAATGGTTCCCAGCACATTCTCCAATGCATCCGGTGTATGCGCATAGTCTACGATCGCGGTAATATTCGTGGTGGAGACTGAATATTGAAAACGGCCATCGACACTCTCCAGGGTGCTCATTAGCTGGAGCACTTCCATCGACTCCAACTCCAGTAATTGGGCCGTGCCATAGATCGCCAGCAGATTGTAAGCGTTGAAGTTTCCAATCAGCTTCACCCATAGTTCGTTGCCGTTGATCTTCAGTAATAAACCATTAAAACTATTCTCAAGAATTTGCCCTTGATAATCGGCGTAGGTCTTTAAGGCGTAGGTGTATTTTTTTGCTGAAGTATTCTGGAGCATCACTAAGCCGTTCTTATCATCAATATTCACTAAAGCGAAAGCCGACTTAGGCAGGGAGTCGAAAAAAGATTTCTTTACATCTCGATATTCCTTAAAGGTCTTGTGATAATCGAGGTGATCGTGGGATAAATTACTGAAGATCCCGCCTTCAAAATGCAGTCCTTCGGACCGTCGCTGATGTATCCCATGGGAACTTACCTCCATGAAACAGTAGGCTACACCTGCATCGACCATGTCTCGTAAATAGCGATTGATGGTGATGCTGTCCGGTGTGGTGTGTGTAGCAGGATGTTCTTTCTTACCTACCATTACCTTCACCGTAGACAACAGACCCGCTTCATAACCCGCTGCGCCGAAAAGCTCATATAGCAGGGTCGTGATGGTCGTTTTGCCATTGGTGCCCGTAACCCCGATCAGCTTCAATTGTTCCGAGGGATTTTCGTAGTAATTTGCTGCCATATATGCCAAGGCCTGTTGGCTGTCTGCCACTTGAACATAGGTGATCCCATTCACGAAATCCTTCGGCAACTCCTCACAGACAATGGCAATGGCTCCTTTGTCGCAAGCCATCTTTATAAAATCATGCCCATCCGACTGGGTCCCTCGAATGGCCACAAACACATCGTTGAGGCCTACTTGCCGGGAATCGAAGTGCAGCTGGGTAACGGGTACGTTCGTACTACCCACTACTTTTTCCAGGGTTACCCGATACAATATGTCTTTGAGCAGGATCATTTCAGGCGAAGGGTTATGGTTTGACCATTTTTTAAGGAACTTCCCGCCTCCAGTGATTGAGACACCACAGTACCATTCCCCGAAGTACGGACCTTAAGGCCCGAATTTTCAAGAATTGATATGGC
>JBCCHR010000130.1:0-7993 GCA_039028655.1 Bacteroidota bacterium | reverse complement strand
TGCCGATCTGCCGGGAGTCTCTAGACGCAGTGGTCATCGTACCCGAAGGGAAGATCTGTGTAACATTGTTACAGCTCTACAATCGAGATGCTATTGTGGTCGAACCTGCGGGTGCCATGAGCATGGCAGCCCTCGATCATTTTTCCGAAGAGATCAAAGGGCGGCAGGTAGTTTGTGTGGTGAGCGGGGGTAATAATGATATCACCCGTACGGCCGAGATCAAGGAACGCGCTCTGTTATACAATAACCTGAAACACTATTTCATTGTTAAGTTTCCACAGCGAGCAGGTGCCCTAAAACAGTTTGTGGCAGATATCCTGGGGCCGGACGACGATATCACCCATTTTGAATACACCAAGAAAAGTAACCGGGAAAATGGTTCGGCCGTGGTAGGTCTGGAGTTGAAGAGCCCGGACGACCTGTCGCCCCTGGTGGAGCGCATGAAATTCCATGGTTTTTTTGGGGATTACTTGAACGACAAGCCTGAGTTGTTCCAGTTTTTGGTGTAACGGATGTATCTCCGAATTTCCTCGCAAAATAATCCTGAATAGGTTGGGTAAATGAAAAATTCGGTTTAATATTAACCCATTCATATAACTCGTAAATAAAGTAGTGTGCAAGTAGTAAAGTTTGGGGGGACATCAGTGGCCAATGCCGAGCATATTTCGAAAGTGGTGGCTATTGTGAGGTCGAAGGCAGAAGACCATTCGGTAATAGCCGTGGTTTCTGCCCTGGGAGGAATGACGGACACCTTGCAACAGGCCGGTGAGCTTGCCTTTCAAAAGGATGAGCGTTATCTGGAGATGTACAACACGATCCGGGCCAGACATCTGGATACAGCCCGTGAGTTGGGCTTGGGGCAGTCGTCGATCGATGCCTTGGAATCCCAAATGAGCCAGCTAAAGGATATGTTGCAGGGGATTTACCTGATCAACGAATTTTCCAACAAGACGCGCGACAAAGTATTAGGGTTTGGAGAGTTGTGGTCCTCTTTTATTATTGCTGAATCCATTCGGCTGCAATTTGAACATGTGGAACGACTCGACAGCCGGGAGCTCATCGTGACCGACAATACCTTCACCCAGGCACAATTGGATTCCGAAGAAACCTACAAAAGGATGCGATCGCATTTTGCCGAAAGTACCTTTCCTATCACCATCATGCCGGGATTTGTTTCCCGAAGTGTCGAAGGCGAACCAACTACACTGGGGCGTGGTGGATCCGATTTTACAGCGGCGATCGTAGCCGGTGCATTGCAGGCCGATGTGCTTGAAATTTGGACGGATGTGAGCGGAATGTATACCGCCAATCCCAGCCTGGTTCGACAAGCCTTCCCCATAGCCGAGATCTCGTATGAGGAAGCCATGGAGTTGAGCCATTTTGGTGCAAAGGTGCTCTATCCACCTACCATTCGACCGGTTTTGGAACAAAACATCCCCATCCGAATAAAAAACACCTTCGATCCCGCGGCAAATGGCACGCTGGTGAATAAGGAAGTGGATACCTCCCGGGGACCAGTCAAAGGGATAAGCCATCTGCCGGACATCGCCTTGCTCACCCTCGAAGGCAGTGGGATGGTCGGGATCCCGGGCTTTTCCAGGCGCCTGTTCGAAGCGCTTGCTACCGAAAAGGTAAATGTAGTCCTCATTACCCAGGCCTCTTCAGAACATTCTATTTGTGTGGCCGTACAGTCGCAGGAAGCCGAACTCGCCGAAACCACTATCAATGCCCAATTCGAATACGAGCGATCGCTGGGGAAGTTGAACAAAGTGGTTTTAGAAGAGGAGTTGGCTATCGTTGCCGTGATCGGTGACAACATGAAAAATCACCAGGGTATTAGCGGGAAAATGTTTAGTGGACTTGGGAAGAACAACGTGAACATCCGCGCGATCGCTCAGGGAGCATCGGAACGAAATATTTCAGCGGTGATCGCGAAGAAAGACGTCAAAAAGGCCCTGAACGTACTTCACTATCGATTTTTTGAGAAACAAGTAAAGACGCTGCATTTGTTTGTTGTTGGTGTGGGCAATGTGGGCAAGATATTATTGGAACAAATCCAGCAACAACAGTCGCATCTGTACGACCACCTGTTGCTTAACGTTAAAGTGGTGGGGCTGAGTAATTCTCGTCGGATGGTGTTTGATAGCGAGGGAATTGACCTCGCGACCTGGGAGGATCGATTAGCAGATGGTGCCACCAGAACCGAGGAAGATTGGTTGGATACCGTTCGATCCATGAACCTCCAGAATAGCATTTTTATAGACATTACTGCCAATGCCGGGATCGCCGCTACCTACTCTGATTACCTGAGAGAAAGTATTTCGGTGATCGCTTGCAATAAGATCGCCTGTTCATCGGATTATGCCAAGTACCAGGAGCTGAAAGCCCTCTCCCGAAAGTACAATGTCCCATTTTTATTCGAGACCAATGTGGGTGCCGGTTTGCCGGTGATCAACACCTTGAACAATCTGGTGAATTCCGGGGATCAAATTACCTCGATCAAGGCGGTATTATCGGGCAGCCTCAATTTTATTTTCAATAATTTTTCTTCGGAAACCCAATTCCATGATGTCGTCAAGCAAGCCCAGCAGGAAGGATACACCGAACCCGATCCTCGAATTGATCTGAGCGGTGTGGATGTGGCCAGGAAAATACTCATTCTGGCACGTGAAAGCGGAACCCAGCTGGATATGGAGGCCATCGAGAATCAGTCGTTCCTTCCGAGATCGTCGCAGAAGGCCGATACGGTAGACGCTTTCTACGAAACCCTCAAAATCGAAAGTGCCCATTTCAATTCGTTGCTTGAGCAGGCAAGTAATAAGGGTTGCCGATTGAAGTATGTAGCCAGTTTCACCAATGGAAAAGCGAGTGTGGGCTTGGAGGAAATAGAAAAGGACCATCCGTTCTATAATTTGGACGGCAAGGATAATATAGTGTTGTTCTATACGCATCGGTATGCCGATCAACCCCTCATCATCAAAGGCGCAGGAGCAGGGGCTGCAGTTACGGCATCAGGCCTTTTTGGGGACATCATAAGTTTGGGAAGGATCTGATCATGGACACACGTCGTATATTTTCACCGGCGACTGTTGCCAATGTTTCCTGCGGATTTGATGCCATTGCCTTTGCGCTGGAGGCATTGGGCGATGAAATGACCTTCAGAAAAAATGAATCCGGCGAGGTGCGGATCACCCGAATCGAAGGTGCCGAACTGCCCTTGGAGGTGGACAAGAACGCGGCAGGTGTGGTGGCACAGCGAATGCTCACGGCTGCCAACGCATCGTTTGGTGTTGACATCGAAATTCAGAAAAAATACAAACCCGGCAGCGGACTGGGAAGTAGTGCCGCCAGTAGTGCGGGTGCTGCCTTCGCAGTCAATCAAATGCTGGGCGAACCCTACGAACCCACCCAGTTGGTGAAATTTTCCATGCTGGGAGAGGAAGCTGCCTGTGGTTCGCAGATCGCCGACAATGTTGCCGGTGCCATTTTCGGTGGTTTTGTACTGGTTAGAAGTTATCATCCACTCGAATTGGTTTCCATTCCTACGCCATCCGAGTTGTTCGCAGTGGTTGTTCATCCTCAGATCGAGGTAAAGACCGAAGATGCGCGCAGGGTGCTTCCCAAGCAAATTCCGGTAAAGCATGCCGTGGCACAGTGGGCCAATGTGGGTGGGTTGATAAGCGGACTCTACTCCGGAGACTACGACCTCATTGGTCGTTCGTTGGTTGATGTGGTAGCCGAGCCATTTCGTAAGGAGTTCATACCTCATTTCGATCTTGTGAAAGAGCAGGCCATTGCCTCCGGCGCTCTGGGTGCCGGCATCTCCGGTTCAGGACCATCCATTTTTGCTTTGGTCAAAGGCCGATCGCAGGCCGAGAAAGTGGCAAAAGCCATGGAAGCAGTTTACTTGGAAAACCCGGTAGACCATAAAATTTATATATCTAAAATTGCGAATCGAGGAGTTCGGATCATTTAATTGTCATGGAGTATTTTAGTTTACAAGGCAATGCGCCAAATGTCTCTTTTGAAGAAGCCGTTGTTCGGGGGCTCGCTCCCGACAGAGGCTTGTATTTTCCTGCCCAAATAGATACGCTACCCCCCTCTTTTTTTGAAGGAATTGAAGAATTGGATAATTCCGAGATCGCATTTAGCGCCATCCAACAATTCGTAGGAGAGGAGATCCCAAAGCAAACGTTGAGATCTTTGGTCGATGAAGTACTCTCCTTCGATTTTCCGGTACTACCCATCGAACCATCCGTGCATTCCCTGGAATTGTACCATGGACCCACGCTCGCCTTTAAGGACGTAGGTGCCCGATTCATGGCACGCTGCCTGGGCTATTTCAATTCTCAGAACGCCAATACAAAAGTCACTGTCCTGGTGGCCACTTCGGGCGATACGGGTGGCGCTGTGGCCAACGGCTTTTATGATGTGGAAGGAGTGGAAGTAGTGATCCTGTATCCCAGCGGAAAGGTAAGCGACATCCAGGAAAAGCAGCTCACTACCCTGGGGAAGAACATTACTGCCATGGAGGTGAACGGCACCTTCGACGATTGTCAGGAGATGGTTAAGCGCGCCTTTCTCGACAAGGACCTGGAGGGGAAGCGCTCGCTCACTTCGGCCAATTCAATCAATGTGGCACGTTGGCTTCCACAAATGTTTTACTATTTCTTTGCGTACAAGCAGTTGAAACACCTTGGGAAGCCCTTGGTTTTTAGTGTTCCCAGTGGGAATTTTGGAAATATTTGTGCCGGGATGATGGCTCACCACATTGGCTTGCCGGTCCATCATTTCGTGACGGGTACCAATGCCAACAAGGTGGTGCCCGAATACCTGAGAACCGGGCTTTATGAGCCACAGCCTTCGGTGGCGACTATTTCCAATGCCATGGATGTCGGAGCGCCGAGTAACTTTATTCGGATACAGGAACTGTATCAAAACGACCTGGAAGCCTTGCGAAAACATCTGTCAGGCTATAGTTTTTCTGATCAAGCCACCCGGGAAACGATCCAACTGCTTCATTCAGAAAAAAACTACATTGCCGAACCCCATGGAGCCATTGGATATATGGCACTCAAGAAGTACCTGGAACAACGAACCGATCTAACAGGAGTTTTCCTCGAAACGGCACATCCTGTAAAATTCATCGATGTTTTGCCCGAAGAAGTGGCACCAGACGTCCGTCTTTCCGAAGAAATAAAAACCCTGCTCACCAAAGAAAAACAAAGCATTCCGATCCAAACATACGACCAGTTAAAGGCGTATTTATCTCAATAGCACTACCTAAATGATGGTGGACTGGCCCAAATGGATGTTGGTGAAGTTCATGTTGGTATCCTCGGGATTCAAGATGAAATCCTCTATAAAGTTGCCTACCTGCGCAGTGGTGATCGAGGTGTTTTCCGGATTGAGGTCTGGGGTGGTTATGCCCAGTTCCAGGGACTTATCTACGGCTTCCTTGATGCGATCGGCCTCATGCTGCAAGCCAAAATGCTCCAGCAACATGGCGGCTGAAAGGATGGACGCAATAGGATTGGCGATCCCCTTGCCCTTGCCTTGAGGGAAGGACCCATGGATGGGTTCGAACAGCCCAATGTTGCCACCAATGGAAGCAGAGGCAAGTAGCCCTATGGATCCTCCAATAACACTGGCTTCGTCACTAATAATATCACCAAACATATTTTCGGTGAGGATCACGTCGAATTGCCGCGGATTGATAATGAGTTGCATGGCAGCATTGTCTACAAATAGAAAATCCAGAGCGACGTCGGGATACTGCGTGGCTAATTCGGTCACTACCTTGCGCCACAGGCGCGAGCTCTCCAGTACATTGGCCTTGTCTACCAGGGTTACCTTTCCCTTTCGTGCACGGGCCGCCTTAAAGGCCAGGTGGCTAATACGTTCGATCTCTTCACGGGTGTACACACAAAGGTCGGATGCCTTGGTGCCTGCTTCGTTGAGTTGTTTTTCTCCAAAATAGATGCCGCCGGTCAATTCCCGATAAATGCTAATGTCGGTGCCTTTAATGCGGTCTTCTTTAAGAGGCGATTTGTCAAGCAAGGTAGTATAGGCCTTCACCGGCCGGATATTGGCAAAGAGGCCCAATTCCTTACGCAGGCGAAGCAATCCTTGTTCGGGACGTATCTTTGCGGACGGATCGTTATCGTACTTGGGGTCCCCGATCGCTCCAAACAATATGGCGTCGCTGGCCTTACACAGATCAAGCGTTGCATCCGGCAAGGGATTCTCAAATTCGTCGATGGCCACGGCTCCAACGGCTGCCGATTGGAAGGAAAAGGAATGGCCAAATTCGGAAGCAACGGCTTTAAGGACCTTTACGGCTTCCTCGGTTACTTCGGGTCCGATGCCATCTCCGGGCAATACTGCAATGGATAGTTTCATAACTATGATGTTGTCTTAATAGGTTCTGGCCAGTTCGAAGGCCTCAATTTCTTTTTTCTTGCTGATCAGGAAATCGATATCGTCGTATCCGTTGATCATGCACATTTTTTTATAGGGGTCGATCTCAAAGGATTCGCTTAATTGTTTCTTCGGAATTCCAATCGTCTGTGCCTCCAGATCCACTTCAATCTCGGTGTTCGGCTCACTCTTGAGCAGTGTAATGAGCTGCTTCAGAAAAGACTCGGAAACCTGCACGGGCAACAGGCCGTTATTGAGAGAATTTCCTTTGAAAATATCGGCAAAGAAACTCGATACGATCACTTTAAAACCATACCCGGCAAGCGCCCAGGCTGCGTGCTCCCTGCTGGAACCACATCCGAAGTTGTTTCCGGCAACGAGGATACTTCCCGTATAGCTCGGGTTATTCAGAATAAAGGATTTGTTCACCGATCCATCTTTATGAAATCGCCAATCACGAAACACCTGGTCGCCAAAACCTTTTTTGTCGGTCGCCTTAAGGAAGCGCGCAGGGATGATCTGGTCGGTATCCACGTTTTCAATGTCCAATGGGATCGCTCTCGACTGTAATTTGCTAAATGCTTCCATTAGTTAAGGTGTTTGTTGATGTCTACTATTTTACCTTCGATGGCTGTGGCTGCTGCCACGAGCGGGCTTGCCAGCAACGTACGAGCGCCTTGTCCCTGACGTCCTTCAAAGTTCCGGTTCGAAGTGGACACGCAATACTCCCCCTGAGGAATCTTATCGTCGTTCATGGCCAGACAGGCCGAACAACCGGGCTGCCGAAGTTGGAAACCTGCCGCTTCGAAAATATCCTTAAGGCCTTCCTCGGCGATCTGAGCTTCTACCTGTTTACTTCCGGGCACCAGCCAGGCCGTCACATTGTCGGCTTTTTGCTTGCCTTTCACATAATTGGCGGCCACCCTGAAATCTTCTATTCTCGAATTGGTACAGCTGCCAATAAACACATAATTGATGGGCTTGTCCAACAAGCTTTCACCTGCCTGCAGTCCCATGTATTGTAACGACTTCTCGAAGGAAGGATCCTGGGTAGAAGGAATGTTCCCGGCGAGTTTTACCCCCATGCCTGGGTTGGTCCCATAAGTGATCATGGGTTCGATATCGTTGGCGTCGAAGAAGTACTCCTTGTCGAAGGTGGCCTCCTTATCGGTGGGCAACGTTTTCCAATACGCCACTTTTTGATCGAATTCGGCTCCCTTCGGGGCGAATTTTTTCCCTTTCAGATAGGCAAAGGTGGTTTCATCAGGAGCGATCATACCGTCGCGAGCACGCAATTTCTTCTTCTTCTTCTTTTCAAGTTTCATGCGCTTCTTTTGTGAAAAGGAAATGATCAGATTTGCTAGGGGTAACAAGATAAAGCTGCTGGCGTGCGAAACAGCTGCTGCTGCTTCTACTTCTTCAAGGCCTTCCGTATCAGATTTAGTCTCTGGAAAGCAAAGAAACAACACAAACACACACATGCAAACAAGCTCATGTGTCACCAGAGTAGAGTGAGCATGCATAGGTCTGATGATTGCTTTCAAGCCATGAGGCATGGCATAGTAAATCAAGC
>JBCCHR010000129.1:0-8057 GCA_039028655.1 Bacteroidota bacterium | reverse complement strand
GTACGAGAACACTATCTCAGGTGCGCACAAACTTGCGGATCAATTAAAAACGAGCGTTGGTGAGTTTTTGTCGGCGGTAAGGTCGAATAATTATTAAAAAGGAAATGACCGAAATATGCCAACACAATTAATTCACTAATTGGATAAAAGAGAATTCATTCAATTGATGAAAGTACATGAAAAATATACGGAAGCCTTAAAAACGTTTTCAGAATACGTTACGGTTCACGAATGGGCTCAAAGAGTTTGTGAACTCTATCCTGATTTGTTGAAAAAAGCAGAAAAAGAAGCACGTGCTCAAAAACAAGAAACAACTGGACTACGAGAAATAGCCGCAAGAATTTCCTCGCGATTGTCATCAGGTAATTTCAAGAATGTAGAAATTGATGTCAATGAACGTCCTAGAAAAGTTAAATTCACGTCAGTACAAGAACAACAAAGTAATCAGGCAAAAGAACTAGTTGAGGACTTCGAGCCAATCAATCGTATAGAAATTATCAATCATGCAAAGGACAAGCTAAAGATTTACGAGCTTTATCGATTGGATGAGTTCAAAAATATTCAAAAAGCCTTCAATGAATTCTTCGGAATAGACTTTGAACGTGACCATGCTCAAGCCCTGTTAAACAAAGAAGATCGAGGGGATCATCATCCGGATAACATCCAGTTATTACTTAAATATCACAACACTAAAAAAAGTAACAATTCCTGGGATCGATTTAGCTTTGAGGAACAAAAAAAATATATCTTGGACACTATAAAACTACAAACCAATGTAGCAGGTAAATTTGACATTGAATTGAATAATGACATACTAACTCATCTCCTTAATCGCCTGAAAATGATTTACGAATAGCTATTCTCGTTCAAAAAGTACTTCAATCCCGATTTCAGTCGACAACTAATTAAAACAAAAATCACCCCCCATGCTCTCCCGAAAGGCCTTTTTAGAACCCTATTTTGAGCAGGTCGCTCAAGAAGAGGGCGTGCAGCTTAGAACAACTTTGGAAAAGACAATTTCCAAGTTTTTTACCATCAGCGAGATGGTGGACCGAATCGATGGGCTGCGTACCAAGAACCTGCTGCTGCACATCCCCTACAAAGACTATAAGATCCAGGTGGACTACGAAGTAGGCGACGAACAAATGGCACGTTTCCATTGCGATTTTGACAATGCTACCGAGATGGCTCCCTTCGAGGTTCGAACCATCAATCCATATCTGCGAATTCTATTCCCGCGTAAGAACATGCTCAAGGTCTCCTCCTCCAACAACCAACTCAAAAAGTATATCGAGAAAAAGTTAGTCGACACAGGCCTGGAGAACATCGCTCGAAAATACCAGTTTTCACCCAGTATCTTTGGAAAACACCATGAGGGCTACGAAGTGAGCGCCTCATTCACCCTCTCCTTCGACCGGAAAGAACTGGTACTCAAACCCATGATCCAACTTTATAAAGACTTGATAGACTGGGTGGTAGCGATGGACAAGAATTATGATAGTGGCCAGCAACGTGTTTAGACCATAAGTAAAATCAGTGCTTGCAATGCATGTCAATTGATTTACAAAAACTAAACTCCATTTCTTGTAACTCAAAATAAACACTAGCTACTCATACAATGAGTACATATAACCGTCCGCTGTAAAATTATGAAGGAGTCCAATGCAAACGAGAAACTAGTTTTCGTTGAGAAGTTAAACACCTATCTCACCCCTTTTGTGGTGTCTTTTAGCGGATCATATTGGAGTTTCAATTCTAGACTCAACACTGCCTTTCTGGAAGAAATAGCATACTATAAGAAATATGGATACGACCAAAAAGTGCGTGAAGTGAGAGCCGTTCAAGATAACGCTCGAGTCGCTTATTGGGTAGTTCTGATCCTGATTTTTGGATCAATGATATACCTGATGCATGTTGTAGCCTAATATACCATTTGCTTATTTACTACCCGTTTGATTCCCACTCCGTGCTTCGCGCTTCGAGCTCCGTGCTTCGCGCTTCGAGCTTCGTGCTTCGCGCCCTCGACTTCGGACTCCCGACTCCTGACTTCCCGCTTCCCACCCAAACTCCCCACAAATCTCCCCCCACACATCGCTACTTTTCAGATTATTTGTACCTTGGAATCACCACGGAGGTAATCTCCGTACACTAACACCAACTTAAATTGTTCTCAACATGAAAAAATGGATCCCCATGCTGCTCATTGTCGCCATCTTGGTGATCGTGGGAGGCTATATGGCCAAACTCAATAACGAACTGGTCGTGCTCGACGAAGGCGTAAACGCCCAATGGAGCAATGTGGAAAGCACCTACCAGCGCCGTGCCGACCTTATCCCAAACATCGTAAATACCGCCAAGGGCTATGCCGAATTCGAACAGGAAACTCTGCGGCAGGTCACCGAAGCGCGTAGCAAGGCGACTTCCGTTACTATCGACCCGAGTAATATCACCCCCCAGCAACTAGAGCAATTCCAGGAAGTACAGGGTGGCCTTACCTCGGCTCTGGCCCGATTACTGGCGGTGTTCGAGCGATACCCCGACCTCAAGGCCAATGAGAATTTTAAGGAGCTTATCAACGAGTTGGAACGCTCCGAAAACCGTATCAACGTCGAGCGCATTCGCTATAACGACGAGGCCGAGAAGTTGAACATCGCTGTAAAGAAATTTCCCGCCAAAATATTCGCGGGAATGCTTGGATTCGATGAGCGCGCTTATTTCGAAGCCGACGAAGGCACAGACCAGGCCCCTCAGGTAGAATTTGATTTCGGAAATTAATTCCCATGTCCAAAGTTGAAGATTTCCTAACACCCGACGAAGAAAAGGCGGTCATTGTAGCCATCCAGGAGGCCGAGCAAAACACCTCGGGAGAGATTCGTGTGCACCTGGAAGCACGCTCCAAGATGCAACCTGTGGACCGCGCTAAAGAGTTGTTCCATTTCCTGCACATGGACAATACTAAAAATGTAAACGGTGTGCTCTTTTACGTGGCCGTGGAAGATCGGATCCTGGTGCTGCTCGGTGACGAAGGTATCGACCAGGTAGTCCCTCCCGATTTTTGGGAGAGCACCCGGGAGACCGTACTCGTTCATTTTAAAGAGGGTCGTATCAAGCAAGGCTTGGTCGACGGTATTCTGCAGGCTGGCAACCAGCTCAAACAGCATTTCCCCTACGGCAAAGGCGACATCAACGAACTTCCAAACACCATCTCGACATGACTTTCAACCGTGCTCTTAATAGTATCCGCGTTGCGATCGTTGTGTTGTTGGCCTTGGCAACTTTGCCTTTACAGGCCCAATTCGAGATTCCTGAAAAACCGCACGATTCCATTCAGCGCACCCAGCGGGTATTCGACTATATCGACCTGCTGCGTGAGACTGATTACGATTTCCTCAACGACAAACTACTTCGTTACGACGACACCACTTCCACCCAGATCGTGATTGCGATCATTCAAAGTACCCAGGGCGAAGACATTGCACTATTGGGCGCCCAATGGGGCGAGAAATGGGGCGTGGGCCGTGACAACCAGGACAACGGTATTTTTATTACCCTGGCCTATGGCGATCGTACAGTGGACATCAGCACCGGGTATGGGATCGAGGGCATTCTCACCGACCGCATGGCGGAGAAGGTGATCAACCAGCGTATGATCCCCGAATTTAAGAACGGTTTTTACTACCACGGTCTCAATCGTGGGGTGGACGGCATCATGGAGGTGCTCGAAGGTTCGTTCGTGGATACTCCCGAGCCGGAATATAACTACGACACCGTGGAGACCTTCCCCTTCGAGATCATCATTATCGTTGTCTTTTTCTTTATCTTCTTTATTGTCGCTCTAGGACTTAAAATAGGTGGAGCCGGTGGTAGCACGGGCAGCTTGCACGACACGATTACCTACAGTAACTCTGGCCGAAGCTCCAGCAGTTGGGGATCCAGCAGTAGTAGCAGTTGGAGTTCGGGATCCAGTAGTAGCAGTAGCTCCTTTGGTGGCGGATCTTTTGGCGGAGGCGGTGCCTCCGGTTCCTGGTAGTACTATTTTGCCTCTTTACGGGTTGTTGATGGCCCTATCCGGAATCCCCAGCGTATTGTACAAACCGGCCGTGGCTTTCAATCGTTTTACACGTAGTTCGTTACCTTTCAGTTGGGCGTCGATCAGTTTTTGCTCTCGTGAGTTGATCAGGAAGAGCGAGCTCTCCCCAAGGAAGAACTTCCGCTCTTCGGCCCGTACCATTGTTTCGTAGTCGGTAATGATCCCGGTAACAAGGCGGTTTTGTTCATCCAGCGAACCGATCTCCGTGGTGACGGCTGTTATTTTATTCTGAAGTGACAACTCGGTACTGAGCCTGTCAAAATTGGCGTCCTGTAATTTAAGGTTTGCCAATCGTGCCTCTCCCCGCTCCTTTCTCAAAAATAGCGGAAAACTGAAATTGACGAAGGCCTTGTAGTTGGCCGTATTAAACGAATTAATTTGGTCCCATTCGGGCGACAAGAAGTTGTATTGCAAGTCGATCTTGGGTAGCAACTTATTTCTTTTCAGTGCCCTGTCCACTCGTAAACCGGCAATCTTGGCGTCCAAACGTTGCAATTTGGGATGCGTGGCCAGTAAGGCATCGGGATCGGTAATGCCTTCTAAGAACAGGGTTTCTTCCAGGACCGCCATTTCAGGAGCGACGGGGACCACATTATCCTGTAATTCCATGGGAATATCGTCTATCCAAAGAAAATTGCTCACCTCCAAGGCGGCTTTCCTGCGCTTGAGCGAAGCAGCTTCCAGGCTCAGCTTCCTGTTTTGAAGCGCAATACCCGCTTCCACACTATCGATGGCAGCCATGGCACCTGCTTCCACACTGCGTTTTACGGCATCGAGTCGAATTTCGGCATTGTCGAGGAAACTCGCATAAATATCTTGCTCGTTGGTAGCCTCCAGCCAGCGAAAATAGGCCTTGCTGGCTTCAAACAACAGGTCGTTCACCAGCAGGTCGCGCTCTGCACGGGTTTGCTGCTCGAAGAATCTTGCTTTTTTGAGAGTGGCCATTCGATCGTTGATGAGCAAGCCTTGCGCAAGCGAAAACGATACGCCCGCACTATACAAACCATCTTCGGGCACGGTGAGGTCGGGATTGAGGAATTCCCCGCTATTGTTCTCAAAATTGGCCTTGAACTCCACACCGTACCAGGTAGGAATTTTGAAGGTAGCATTCAACTGATCGTAATATTCGGTGTTTTTGAATTTCTTCCGATCGTAATCCACTTCGATCTTTGGATCGAAGCCACCTCGTGCCCTCAACAAATTGGCCTCCCCGTTTTGAAGGGCAATGTTCGCCTGTTTCAACAAGGGATGATGTGTTTTCACGAAGCCCAGGTATTCCTCAAAGCGAAGTACCTCTTCCAGCGCCTCTTCTGCGGGTTGGGCCAAAGTTACTTCAGCAAAAAGAAAACAAAACGTAATAAAAACATAGCGCATTATGCTCATTTGGATGCCGTTTTATCGTTGGTACTTCCTTCGGGTCGGTAATAATTGGGTGGGAAACCGTTGAGCTGTCGCCACAGTTCGAACCAAATGGGTACATCTTCCAGCAAGGCGATGGTGTATGCTCCCGAGCCCACGCGAACGTTCTGAGGCCAGGGTTTGTCTGCATCGTCTGGCGCGATAAGCACCCGAAACTTCCCGTTATCGCTAATGAACGTCTCCACGGCAACCACTTCGCCTCCATAGGTTCCGAAGGAGGCATTTGGCCATCCGCTGAAAAAGATCGCAGGCCAACCATCAAACTGGATACGCACTTTCTCACCCTTGTGGATAAGTGGCAGATCGATGGGCTCTACGAAGGTTTCTACTGCCATATCGAAATTGGAAGGCATAATGCCTACCAATCGCTCTCCTTCCTTGAAGGTCTCTCCTATTCCACCTTTAATGGCCTTGTTAATGTAACCACTCTGGGGTGCGGTAATGTAATACAGTGCGTTTCGAATTTCGTAATTCGCCGATTGGTTCTCAAGCTTCGAAACCTGAGCTTCGGTCTCAAATTGTGCCGACTCGGCCGTAAAACGATCACTTCGTGCCTTGGCGATCTTATCTCCATACTCGGCCGAGATTCTCGAGATCTCCAATTGGGCGTTGATCACCTTGTTCCTGCTGGCCAACAGTTTGTTTTCCTGGGAGATCAGTTTGGCCTGTGTCTCCTGCAATTTGAGTCGCTTGGCCTCCACATCGGTCATAGGTTTGAGGCCTTCTGCCTGCAAGGTGACCGATCGATTGAATTGGGTCTCGGCGATACTCACATTGGTCTTGGCTGCTTCAAAATCGATGCTGTCGCTGGTTACCTGAAATCGAGCCTGTTGCAACTTGTTCTGTGCCTGACTCAACTTGAGGGATCGCTCGCTGCCCAAAGCCGCGATCTGTGAATTGAGGGCCTTCACCTTCTCCTGGTAAGAGACCACCGAGCGACTTTTGGCATCCCGCTGTTCGTTGGTGCGCTCAACCAATCGGGGGTCCTGATATTCGTTCTTGATCTCCGAAATATGCAGGATGGTATCGCCTTTGTTCACAAAATCTCCCTCCCGCACATACCACGCTTCGATACGCCCGGGTATTTGAGATTGAATGGTTTGCGGTCGCTGATCCGGTGTAAGCGTTGTAACAAACCCATTGCCTGTGACGTTTTGTGTCCATGGCAGGAACAAAATAATTACGGCCAAGATGGCAAATGCGACCAGAAAGCGATTGAACACCTTAAAGTGTCGCTCCTTGAATGCTTTGCCATGCGACTTGTAACCGTCTAGCTTTACTTTCTTGTTGAGCTGATTGTGTGAAATGTTAAGCATCTCCAGAAGTGTTTATCGTTCCTTTTGTTAACTGTATGGTTCTTGAACAGGCCCGTTTCCAATAGTCGTTTCTAGAGGAAACCACCAATGCCCAGGGTCGGTCCGGATGGGTAAGGTAATCGATGATGGCCTCTGCCCGATCCACCTCGAAATGCTCCAACGGGTCTTTTAACAAGAGTAGCTTGGGCTCGTGTATGATGGCCCGGGCCAGTATGATACTCTTGGAAACCGTATAAGGCAGACGTTGCCCCTCCGGATACAAGATCGTATGGATTCCATTGGGCTGTTCCTTGATAAATGGCAACAAGCCCACGTGTTTCAAGACGTCGTTAAGGCGCTCCTGCGATATGGAGGGGTCGTCAAAGGTGATGTTCTCCAGAATGGAGCCCTCAAACGGACTCTGCTCCGGAACCACCTGCCCGATGTTACTGCGATACTTGTTGGGCCATATGCCTTCCATGGAAACGTCGTTCACAAATACGTTGCCTGAAGAGGGAAAGAGCAATCCACTGAGCAGCTTTAACAAGGTCGTTCGTCCCGACCCGGAAGACCCATTGAGCATAATGCGATCTTTCCCCACAATATCGAGGTTGATGTTGTTAAGGATATTTTTTCCTTCCTTAGTGGTGAACTCGACGTTCTCGAGATGAATTCGGAGGTGGGATTGAACCTCGAAAGGATCCATTCCTCCCTGCTCTTCCAATCCCTTATCGACCACCTGGCCAATCTTCTCCAACGACGTGAGGACATCGTAAAAAGTCTCCAAACCATAGATCAGTTTTTCTACGGAATTGATCACCAAAAGAATGATGATCTCTGCCGCCACGAACTGTCCTATGTTCATTTGTTGGTTAAGCACAAGCAATCCTCCAATAATGAGCAAACCGGCCGTTACAATGATCTTGAATCCGATCATTTGAGCAAACTGCATCAGCAACACCCGAAAATGGGTTTCCCTGGCCTGCAGGTATTCGGCCGTAAGATTGTCGTTTCTGGCCATGGCCAGACTGGTGTTGCCCGAAAGCTTGAAGCTTAATAGCGATCTTGCCACCTCCTGCAACCAATGGGCCACACGATATTTACTCCGAGACTCCACGAGGCTGGTGTGCAGGGCTTTGGTGGCGGTAAATCGGAACACCCCATAAAGCAACGCCACCAGTAATATCCCGAAGATGATAAAGAAGGGATGGTAAAACGAAAGCAGCGTAAGTCCCAGAACGATCTGCAAGGCG
>JBCCHR010000128.1:0-8063 GCA_039028655.1 Bacteroidota bacterium | reverse complement strand
GACAACCTGCATTTGTATTTGTCCCGTCAGTTTCCGGTGACCACCGCCCCTCAAAACGTTCATTTGTCGGATGATATCAAAACGGTATTGAAAATACTCACGGAGAAGCAGGAAGAGATTTGAGTTTGTTTTGGGTGTCGCTGTTTGCGAGGGCCAATTGATTACTTTTCAGTTCATCGATCTCTTCCTGCTTCTCCGTGAGTATTTTCAATACCGTTTTGATATCATCCGACAAATGAACGTTTTGAGGGGCGGTGGTCACCGGAAACTGACGGGACAAATACAAATGCAGGTTGTCTTTGAGCAATTCGCCAAACTTCGAAGTATCCAGGTATTCTTCGTACAACACGGTTTCGTTGAGCCCTTCTTTAAAATCTATTAACCGGGCATAGGTTTCGATCTGTTTTTTATTCTTTGGTGAGAATCCCGCTTTGAAGAACACAAAGTGCTTCATCCCAATGGTCTCGACCAGCTCAAACTCTTGTTGCGTATAGGTGCCCAATTTGGAGTGAAAGATGAAAACGGATATTGCGCAGCCCTCCAAAATCGGATTGATGGCCTCCTGCACCGTTTCGAAATCTGGGTAACCGCCTTTAGGCAGGTCGTACTCCCATTCTACGGCTTCCAGGTCGAGGTGCTTATGGCTTTTGTTTACCTGGTTGATATGTAGAATACATTCGTTCCGCTCGGCTTTTACTTCGGCGGAGGATGCAATGAATATTTTGACTTTTCTCACGGTTTTGGGTAACAACTAATACACTATAAATGTATGGGATAAAATTCAATCAAAAAACCCCACCCAAACAAGCGATTGGTTGGGTAGGGGAGATGATAAAGATAAAAAATTTATTGAAGCAAAGAGCGCAAAGTATCTTGAGGAAGTAAAAGACGGAAGATAGTGTTCACCAGAAAAATTTTGACAAGAATGAGTGGATAGTTTCAGTTACTTTCTTTTCACTAATCACTAATCACTAATCACTAATCACTAATCACTAATCACTAATTACTAATTACTAATTACTAATTACTAACCCTATTTACCCCCCTTTGCCCGAAGGTCTTCAAGGCACAACGGGTCGAGTTCGGGTATGCCACCCAGCGACATCATCCGATCCAGTCTGGAGCGGGTTACATTCACCGCTTCGAAATACATCAGACAATCGTCCACAAAGCAGTGTTTGGAATTGTTGGTGTCCTCGTGATTGTTATGAATATCGTCGTTGAGGATATTGGTGAGTCCCAACATATGCCCAAACTCATGCTGGAGGGTCACACTCTCGATTCGCGGAAGCAAAATGGGATCCTTTTTAGTAATCACCTGCAGCGTACGTTCATAGATCACAATGGAGGTGTTTCGATAGGCCGTTCCTAACGTCACCCGGTTTTGGGTATCATTCGTTGAGCTACCATTAGAGAAGAACACATAAACAGCAATGTCATCGCCTTCGGTGTATTTGGTACGGAGTCGGTCTTCGATCTCGCGTATTTCTTCAATGGAGAAGGGATCGTTGGGTTGCTCCGGAACTTGCCGCTCTACGAAATTAATACCTTGCGGTTTATTCAGTCGCTCCTGGAGAAACGACCGGAGATTGTCCAAAGCCTCGTCGGTTGGCCGATAGATTTCAGAATAAACCAACTCTACCGTCATGCTCTTGAAAGTATCGCTGGAGAGCATATCCTCGGCGGAAGATCCAAGGGCCTTCCGATTTTCGGCGAACGGGTCTTCTTCCATAACTTGCTCACTCTCATCGTCCTTTTTACAGCCTGAAACAGACGCCACAACGAAAAACAATAGAAACAAACGGAATAGAAACCTTCTCATGTTGCAATTTTTGTATTTTTAACAAACTTAATCTTTAATATCAACTTTTAACAATGAGATCAATCTTTTTAACGGTTTTTTTGCTGGTATGTTTTGCCGGTGGTGCACAGGTGGACGATTTCCAGAAGGACATCATTAAGTATCTCAATGTCAACGGTACACAGCAACAGTATGACCAGGCTTATGACGAAATGTTCGTGGTGCTTCGCAAGAATTTTGAGAATGCCAGTGTGCCCGAAAGCGTTTGGTCTGATATGAAGAAAGACAAGGCCGAGAGCCTGAAGGAGATCACGGAGTTTCTCACCTTTGCGTACCGCAAGCATTTCACTCGTGACGAGATCGGGGAAATGTATACATTTTACAAGACCGCGGCGGCTCAAAAGATGATGAAACAGGATATGGGACCGCTAACCGAAAAGGAAAATGTACAAATCGCCTTGTATTTTGAAAGTGCGGTAGCCCAAAAAGTGGAAGCTACGTTACCGGCCCTATCCGAAGATATCTCGGAGATTTCAGGCCATTGGAGTAGAGATCTGTTTGCCGGCAAGATGAAGGAGCTGCTCAAGCTCGGTTACGTTCCGGAGCAGTAATGCGCGCCAGGTAGTCGAAATGATCACCTTCCTCAATCAACTCGAAACGCAGTTGGTTGTCTTCACATAATCCTTGAAAACGAATAGGGTCCAAATAGAGCCATGGGAAGGGCTGTTCTTGCATTCCCTTGTAGCTAATGGTATAATCCAACTCGCCGTAGTATCGATCTGCCGGAACCCAAATACCACCGTCTTCGCCTTGGTCGTACATGTAACGCAGGTCGCTGGAGTCAACCAGTAGTTGCCCGTCCGGCTTTAAAAGCCGCATCAATCGCTGCAGGTTTTTGGAGGCTTTGTCTAAGGTTTCCAGGATACCGGCACCATTCATCAATGCCAATAGGGTGTCAAATTTTTTGTTTTTTAGCTGAAGCGCATCCCCATGTAGCACCTGGTTCACACCTCGAAGTTGGGCTACTTCAACGGCACCCGGTGAAACGTCTATGGCCGTAACCTCTATGCCCTTTTGCTGAAGGTACAGGGCGTGACTTCCGGCACCGCAACCGATATCCAATACGCTACCCCGGGCCTCTTGCAACGCTCGCTGCTCAAGCAATGGCATTTCGTCAAAACTTCGGAACAGATAAGGAAGCGGCAGTACGTCTTCATCACTGATAGAGGTTTCGGTGGTGATATCTTCGGAATAATTTCCGCGATAATAATCAAGTAAGGCTGTACCGAAAATATCTTTCATTGGTTTCAACGTTAAATGCTGCTCGCTACAGTTCTTTTCCGAAAATGAGCGGAAGTCATTTCCATTCTAATCTCCTGACTTACATCTTCCGACTTCCGTCTTCCGTCTTCCGACTTAAATCCATCTCAAACCTGTACCTTTACCCCATGGACGAACTGCTGCAGAACCTACCGGCGTTAGCCAAAGATAAGCATAAGGAGAACAAGAAGTTCTTTGGCAAACTAAAGAAGCGGCCACCCAGGCAACTGGACGGTTTGATGCAGGAGTTACACCAAGCCGAGTTCGAACGTACAGACTGCCTTGAATGTGCCAATTGCTGTAAAACGACCGGTCCGTTGGTGACCGACAAGGATATTGCTCGAATGTCTAAATTCTTCAGGATGAAAGAGCAAGCCTTTATCGAAACGTATTTGCGCATCGATGAGGACAACGATTACGTGATGCAGTCCCTGCCATGCCCGTTCCTGGGAAGCGACAATCATTGCAGCATCTATGAGGTGCGCCCAAAGGCGTGTCGTGAGTTTCCACATACGGACCGGCGAAAATTCCATCAGATATCCAATCTCACTTTGAAAAATGTAGCGATCTGCCCGGCGGCCTACAATATTGTGGAAGAGATGAAGCGGCGGGTAAAACTGGCCTGAAATTAGTCGTACAACAAATACTTCTTTCTCATTTGGTCGTAGGCCTGTAGGTCCTTTAACCAGGTTTCTCGGATCTCTCCCATCGTCATTCCCTGTTCGATCTGTTTTTGGAGTTGTTCCGTCCCGGCATGAGCAGTAAAGTTTTTGGTGTTGAAAAACACCTCATTCTTATCGTGATGTTGATAGGCGTCCATGATCCAGGACAGGTCCAATCGGTTTAGTCTTGGTACGTTTCTCAAGTCCATGCCGTTACATTCTACACCTAGGTATTTTGGGTATTTGGCGCCGAAATTGGGTCGCGGGGTATACTTGTATGAATATCGCTTCGGATCCAAATGAGGAGAACCAATGAGCTGAAACTGAGATTCGGTGCCTCTTCCGGCGTTCACAGTGGTTCCTTCTAACAAGCCCAGGCTGGGATACAGGTTAATAGCCACGTCGTTGGGTAGGTTGGGGGAGGGTCGCTCTCGCAACGAGTATTCCATATCGTGGCTGTAGTTTTTTATTTTCACGATCTCCAGATTGCATTTCAATCCATCTTTAAGCCATCCTTCTCCATTGATCATTTGAGCATACTCACCAATGGTCATGCCGTGTACCAAAGGTACCGTATGCATTCCCAGGAAGCTGGTGTGTTCCTTTTCCATGACCGGACCATCAATGTAATGTCCGTTTGGATTGGGGCGGTCCATAACAAGCAAATTGATGCCAGCTTCGGCGCAGGCCTCCATTACCAGATGAAGGGTGGAAATATAAGTGTAGAATCGCACCCCAACATCCTGAATATCGAACACCATCACCTCGATACCCGCAAGCTGTTCGGGCGTAGGTTTTTTATTCTTTCCGTGAAGGGAAATGATAGGCAACCCGGTTCTGGTGTCCACGCCGTCCTCCACCAGCTCTCCCGCATCGGCCGCTCCTCTGAAGCCATGCTCCGGAGCAAACACGTTCTTTATGTCGAGCTTATGATGCAGCAAGTAATCAACCAAGTGCAAACCATTGATGGTTTCGGGTAATTTGGAAAGCGAAGGGTGATCGTACAACCGGGAGGTCTGGTTGGCCACGATTCCGATACTGCGATCGGCAAGCATGGGGATATACACCTCGGGTTGATCGGCTCCGGTGATCGGTTTCTTCGCAAGTGCTTCTGCGCCGTCGTCTTCCTTGTCCTTCAATTGGGATAGCTTCACGGTATCATGGATCACTATTTCTTCGGAATTCGATTCATTTTTCTTTGCACCCCCGCTTCCGCAAGAAAAACAAAAACCTATCGTTAAAAGAAGACCAATTAATAATGTACTTTTGATAAAAGAAAACCGCATAAAAGACCAGTGAATTTCGAATTTTTCATCGCCCGACGCATTGTCGCCTCGAAGGATTATAAAAGTAGCATTTCGGCACCAATAATAAAAATTGCTATTGCTGCCATCGCCCTCGGTGTGACCATTATGCTGATATCCATTGCGACGGGGGTGGGGCTTCAGAAGAAAATACGAGATAAGGTGTCGGCATTCAATGGAGACATCGTGATTTCTAAGTACGATGCAAATTACAGCGACGACTCCCAGGCTCCCATTAGCACCCAACAGGATTTCTATCCGGAGTTCAACACTGTAGACGGCATCAGGCACATCCAGGTAACGGGTTCCAAAGGAGGAGTGATACGTACTGCTACCGACTTTGAAGGAGTGGTCGTGAAGGGCGTTGGGGACGACTACCGATGGGATTATTTCTCAGAATATCTCCTGGAAGGACGTTTGCCGGATTTTAGTGGTAAGCTGAACGACGAGGTCCTTATTTCCGAATACCTGGCCAACCGATTGCAATTTGCAGTTAATGATCGTATAAACACTTTCTTTTTGCAGGAGGACAGTGAGCAAAAAACAAGGAGTCGTGGTTTTACCATCGTAGGCATTTACAACAGCGGCTTTCAAGAATTTGATGAGCAATTTCTACTCGCCGATATTCGACACATTCAACGACTCAATCGCTGGGAGAAGGACGAAGTAGGAGGATTTGAAGTGTTTGTAGACGATTTCGACGATATACAGTTTATCGGAAATCGGGTGTACGATGCAACACCTAGCACGTTGAATTCCGTTACCATCCGGGACAAATTTGCTACCATCTTCGAGTGGCTCGATCTGTTCGATTTCAACATTGTGCTTATAATCGGTATCATGATCCTGATCGCAGGCATCAATATGATCACCGCCCTGTTGGTGCTCATATTGGAACGCACCCAAATGATCGGGATCCTCAAAGCCATGGGGCAAACAGATTGGGGTGTGCGGAAGGTGTTCTTGTATAACGCCGCCTACATCATCTCCATCGGTCTTTTCTGGGGAAACCTGATCGGGATCGGGTTGTTGCTCCTGCAGAAATATGGAAAGATCATCACGCTGGATCCAGGTACCTATTACGTCACCGAGGCACCCGTCTTTCTTGATGTGGGCTATGTGTTATTGCTGAATGTGGGTGTCCTACTATTGTGCCTGCTCATGCTATTGCTTCCTTCCTATCTCATTACCAAGATATCTCCGGTGAAGGCCATTCGATTTGAGTAACCGGAATTCAAAGATCATTCGTCCGGGCACTCGATTTTCATCAACTCCATGTCGAACAAATAAGGATACACTTTTTTCATTTTAGCTCCGAATTGCCTCGCACCATCCTTTGTGAAATGACCAGTATCGAAATATAAAAATTTCAGATCTCTTCTGGATATTACTTCGAACTTGTCCCTGTGCAAACCACCCTGAATCTCTAACACATTAATAAAGAGGATTTGATCTTCCGCATAGGTCATTTTCCTTATCTCCCTCCAGGTAGCGTCGGAAATGGAAGTCTTGTAGATGCGCCATGCGTAAGCGTCGGCTTTAGCGTTGATACTATCGGGTAAGACAGATCCGGTTTTACGCACAATCTCCGGTATCGGACTCTTATAGGTCATTTTGGGGCCAAAAACAAAAATGGGAGCATTCGATAGTGTACGAATCCTTTTCAAAATGCGTCGCAGTCCCTCGACATCCCAATTTGGCCAATTATCGTGTAGGTAAATGGCATCTACCTTGGCCCAGTTATCGTTAGCAAGGTTTTCCTCTTTTTGTTCCTTGCATGCTACAGCGTCTTCGTCTAAGGATGATTCACCAAAATTAAAGCACTTACCCAGTGTTCGCAGTGCCGTGATCTTTCCTTCGTAGCCGTTCTCGCGCAGAGCGTAGATCAGATCTATGGAATGGGAATTGCCCATGATCAGGATATGTCCTTTCGCCGGCTTGCCCTCCAGAAAATCGGTATTGCTTGTGTACTCATTGAAGTAGCGTTTTCGTGTTTTGAGGATCTCGCTATTTGGCATAAACAATTGGTCATTGTAACGTGAAGGGACCCCTTCGCTTTTCCATACAAAACCTGACATAGATACAATTCCAATAAGCAACGTAGGGATGGTAAACCAAACTGGGTCTATTTTAGTTCGTTTTACTTTGCGATATCTGAACGTATTCTCAATAAACTTCCACATGAGCAAACCAAGGATGATAGACCCGACACCGATAACGACTTGGACGATCGGAGTTAACGATTCCAAGGTCCAATATTTGTAGAAGACAATAATGGGCCAATGCACCAGATAGATGGAGTAGGAGCTTTTGCCAATGTATTCTATAGGTTTGTTCTTCAGGATCCAGCTCAGGATCCGTGCTGGGCCACCGATAACTACCAACATGCTTCCCAGTACAGGGACCATTGAATAAAGACCAGGCATTGGGGTGGTCTTGTCTAGTGTCGCACTCGAGTACAGAATGAGAAATATTCCCAGCAGGAAGATGCCTTCTAATAGGGCATTATGTTTTCTTCGGAAAAGATCCTCCACCCAGATGCAAAGTGCCCCAAGCAAGAACTCAAACATACGGAACGGTATGAGGAAAAAAGCGGCACTAGGGTCTTCGGCCAGATACCATTCAGCAAAAAACAAAGAAGCCATAGCAAGTAGCGCAATGATCAGGAAAGTGGCCTTACGAAGATACTTTCCTATCAGAACAAGTACCAAAGGCCAGAACAAATAGAATTGCTCCTCCAGGGATAGCGACCACATGTGTAACAGAGGTTTGGTACCCGCTTCCGGATCAAAATAACCGGCCTCTGTCCAAAAAAAGAAATTGGAAACCGAAAGCGAGGCAAAGATGGAAGATTGTCCAAGGCGCTCGAAATTCGAAGGGTTGAAAAGGAAATAGCCTGCGGCGAGGACCGCAAGCAGGGTAAAGATGAGAGCAGGAAATAAGCGTCGCAGGCGCTTGGTGTAAAAACCGGTGAAG
>JBCCHR010000127.1:0-8152 GCA_039028655.1 Bacteroidota bacterium | reverse complement strand
TTTGGACGCATCAAAATTGCAATTCCCTTTGAAAGAAAAGACCATAGATTATATCCTTCGATCCACCTGGATGGCCGTTCAGAGAATGTACAACGAAGAGGCTGGCAAGAAGGGAAGTACCATGGCCACAGGCTTTGCACTCATTAGTATCGATCCGGAGGACGGGACACCGTCGACGGCGTTGGGGCCTAAAATGGGAATGGAAGCCACCAGTTTGTCGCGCACCTTGAAAACCATGGAAGAAAAAGGATTGATCGAACGCAGACCCAATCCTGCCGATGGACGTGGCGTATTAATTCACCTCACGCCTTTTGGCGTTGAGATGCGGGAGTTTTCCAAGAAGGTGGTCTTGCAATTTGATGAAGCAGTTCGGGATCATGTGTCGGAAGAAGATCTGGACACCTTTAAAAATGTGGCCAACACCATGCTCGAACTCATAACTAGTAAAAAAATATACTCCTCTAAAAAAAATATCGCCTAGTATGTCGAAAAGAAGAATTAATAAAGTAGCCGTCATCGGTTCCGGGATCATGGGAAGTGGCATTGCCTGCCATTTTGCGAATATCGGTGTGGAAGTATTGCTTCTGGATATTGTACCTCGTGAGCTGAACGATAAGGAGAAAGCCAAAGGGCTTAGCATGGATGACCAAGTGGTGCGTAACCGCCTGGTGAATGACGCTCTGGCCAATGCCATCAAGTCGAAGCCGGCCCCACTCTATCATGCCAGCTTCGCACAACGCATTACCACAGGTAACCTGGAAGACGATATCGCCCAGGTAGCCTCGGCCGATTGGATCATCGAAGTGGTTGTGGAGCGTTTGGATATCAAGCAACAGGTATTCGAAAGCCTCGAAAAACATCGAACTCCCGGAACGTTAATTACCTCCAACACCTCCGGGATCCCGATCAAATTTATGAACGAAGGGCGTAGCGATGATTTTAAGAAGCATTTCTGCGGAACCCATTTTTTCAATCCACCACGATACTTAAAACTTTTCGAGATCATTCCCGGTCCCGATACCTCTCAGGAAGTGTTGGAATTCCTCAATGGATACGGAGAGCAATTTCTGGGTAAAACTTCCGTCGTAGCTAAAGACACACCAGCATTCATTGGAAATCGTATTGGTATCTTCGGAATACAAGCCTTATTTCACTTGGTGAAGGATATGGGCTTGACAGTCGAAGAAGTGGACAAATTAACCGGTCCTGTGATCGGACGGCCCAAGTCGGCCACCTTCCGAACAGTCGACGTGGTAGGCCTGGACACCTTGGTACATGTTGCCAATGGGATCTTCGAGAATTGTCCGGACGACGAAGAACACGAACTATTCAAACTCCCAGAATTTGTATCGACTCTCATGGAGAACAAATGGTTGGGAAGCAAGACCGGGCAGGGTTTCTACAAAAAAGAAAAAGGAGCGGATGGAAAATCCCAGATTCTGGGATTGGACCTGGATACCATGGAGTATCGCCCGGGAAAAAAAGCCTCCTTCACTACGTTGGAACTTACCAAATCGGTAGACAAGGTGGTGGACAGATTCCCAATCCTGGTAAATGGCAAAGACAAGGCGGCGGAGTTCTATCAAAAGAACTTCGGAGCGATGTTCGCTTATGTAACCCATCGCATCCCGGAGATCACGGATGAGCTTTATAAGATCGACGATGCCATGAAGGCCGGATTTGGCTGGGAACACGGACCCTTCGAAATCTGGGATGCCGTTGGCGTCCAAAAAGGAATTGAATTGATCGAGGCACTTGGTAAAACTCCCGCCGGTTGGATCAGCGAAATGGCAGCCGCGGGTGTAGACAGTTTCTATACGGTGAAAGACGGAGCTACCTATTACTATGATATTCCGAAGAAAGAATTCGTGAAAGTACCAGGGCAGGATTCTTTTATTATTCTGAATAATATTCGTTCCAGCCAGGAGGTGTTCAAAAACAGTGGCGCCGTGATAGAAGATCTTGGAGATGGTATCCTAAATGTAGAATTCCAGAGTAAGATGAACAGCATCGGAGGCGATGTGTTGGCGGCATTGAACAAGGCCATCGACCTTGCCGAAAAAGATTACGACGGTCTTGTCGTGGGCAACCAGGGGGCCAATTTCTCCGTTGGAGCCAATATTGGAATGATCTTTATGCTGGCGGTGGAACAGGAATACGATGAACTGAACATGGCCATCAAATACTTCCAGGATTCCATGATGCGCTTGCGATATTCCTCCATCCCTACCGTGGTTGCTCCTCACGGAATGACCTTGGGCGGTGGTTGTGAAATGACCATGCATGCCGACCGTGTCGTGGCCGCCGCCGAAACCTATATCGGATTGGTGGAGTTTGGCGTTGGGGTAATCCCGGGCGGTGGCGGATCCAAGGAAATGACACTTCGGGCCAGCGATTCCTTTCAAAAGAATGATGTGGAATTGAACCGCCTCCAGGAGTATTTCCTCACTATCGGGATGGCCAAAGTAGCCACCTCGGCCTATGAGGCTTATGACACGGGTATCTTGCAACACGGTAAGGACATCGTGGTGGTGAACAAGGACCGACAGATCGCGACTGCGAAACAAGTCGCCAGAATGATGGCCGATCAAGGGTATACACAACCCGTAAAACGCAAGGACGTGAAAGTGCTTGGAAAACAGGCGCTAGGAATGTTTCTGGTGGGAACCGATTCTATGGAAGCGGCCAATTACATCAGCGAACACGACCACAAGATCGCTAATAAACTGGCGTATGTAATGGCAGGTGGCGACCTTAGTGAGCCTACCATGGTAAGTGAACAATACCTGCTCGATCTTGAACGAGAGGCCTTTTTGAGCCTTTGTGGAGAACGCAAAACCCTGGAACGATTGCAATATATGCTTCAGAAGGGAAAACCACTCAGAAACTAAGTCTTACAGCTCAAGTCTAATATCTAATTACTAAAGAATGAAAACCGCATATATAGTTAAAGCATATCGAACCGCAGTTGGGAAAGCTCCCAAGGGCCTGTTCCGATTTAAAAGAACCGATGAGCTGGCTGCCGAAACCATCCAGCATATGATGAAAGAACTTCCGCAATTGGACAAGAAGCGAATTGACGATGTGATTGTTGGTAACGCAATGCCTGAAGGATCCCAAGGCCTTAATATGGCACGCCTTATCTCTCTCATGGGACTGGAAAGTGTCGATGTACCAGGTGTTACGGTAAACCGATTCTGCTCTTCAGGGGTAGAGACCATCGCCATGGCCACAGCCAAGATCCAGGCTGGAATGGCAGATTGTATTATTGCCGGTGGCGCCGAAAGCATGAGCTCGGTTCCCATGACAGGATTCAAACCGGAACTTAATTACGACTTGATCAATTCGGGTCATGAAGACTATTACTGGGGAATGGGTAATACGGCTGAAGCTGTTGCCAATCAGTTCAAGGTTTCAAGGGAAGACCAGGACGAGTTTGCCTACAATTCGCATATGAAAGCGCTTCGCGCCCAGGCCGAGGACCGGTTCAAGGATCAGATCGTACCAATCCAAGTAGACCAGACTTACGTGGACGAAAACGGAAAGAAGGCCACGAAGTCATATACTGTGTCCACGGATGAGGGTCCGCGCAAGGGCACCAACCTGGAGGCACTGGCAAAATTACGACCTGTCTTCGCTGCCGGAGGTAGCGTGACGGCCGGAAACTCCTCTCAAATGAGCGACGGTGCCGCCTTTGTCATGGTGATGAGCGAAGACATGGTTAAAGAACTCAATTTGGAACCCATCGCTCGTATGGTGAACTATGCAGCGGCTGGTGTGGAACCGCGGATCATGGGTATTGGCCCTGTGAAGGCCATCCCAAAGGCTCTGGAGCGCGCCGGGTTGCAGCAAAATGATATCGAACTTATCGAATTGAACGAAGCCTTCGCTTCTCAATCACTCGCCGTGATCCGTGAATTGGGTCTTGACCAGGAGATCGTGAATGTGAACGGGGGTGCCATCGCATTGGGTCATCCACTGGGTTGTACAGGTGCGAAGCTATCGGTACAGCTGTTCGACGAAATGCGCAAACGCAATATGCAAGGCAAGCACGGTATGGTGACCATGTGTGTGGGAACCGGACAGGGAGCCGCCGGGATATTTGAGTTTTTGAATTAAAGTGGGGAAGCACGAAGCACGAAGCACGAAGTTAACAAGCAAATAAAAAACCATGAATACAGAAATAGAAAATAAAGAGATATTACGCGGGGGCCAATTCCTGGTAAAGGAAACCGCCTGTGAGGATGTGTTTACTCCGGAAGACTTTTCCGAAGAACAAAAAATGATGAAGGAAGCCGTTATTGAATTCAACGATCGGGAAATCATCCCTTTCAAAGATCGGTTCGAGAAAAAAGACTTCGGCTTTACGGAAGAAGTGATGCGCAAGGCAGGAGAGCTTGGTTTTCTAAGCGTGGCCGTGCCCGAGGCGTATGGCGGACTCGAAATGGGCTTCGTTTCTACGCTCCTTACCTGTGATTACATCTCAAGCGGTACTGGATCGTTCAGCACGGCTTTTGGTGCCCACACTGGGATCGGAACCTTGCCGATCACCCTTTACGGAACCGAAGAACAGTGTAAGAAATATGTGCCTAAATTGGCTTCCGGAGAATGGTTTGGCGCCTACTGCCTCACCGAACCGGGCGCAGGAAGTGATGCGAACAGTGGAAAGACCAAAGCGGTTTTAAGCGAAGACGGCACTCATTACAAGATCAGCGGACAAAAGATGTGGATCTCCAATGCGGGATTCTGTAGCGTTTTCATCGTGTTTGCACGTATTGAAGACGACAAGAACATTACTGGGTTTATCGTAGAGAACGATCCTTCCAATGGAATTACCATGGGAGAGGAAGAACACAAACTGGGTATTCGGGCCTCCTCCACGCGTCAGGTATTCTTTAATGATACAAAAGTACCGGTTGAGAATATGCTCTCTACCCGTGGCAATGGCTTCAAGATCGCGATGAACGCCTTGAACGTGGGGCGTATCAAATTGGCTGGAGCTTGCCTGGATTCGCAACGTCGTGTGACCACCACGGCCGTCGAATATGCGGTGGACCGAAAGCAATTTGGTGTTTCCATAGCCGATTTTGGTGCCATCAAGGCTAAGATCGCGCAAATGGCAACCAGCGCCTATGCAGGCGAATCGGCTTGTTATCGTGCCGCCAAGAATATTGAAGATCGAATTGCCATACGAATGGCCGACGGTAACACCCATCAGGAAGCCGAATTGAAAGGAGTGGAAGAATATGCGATCGAATGTTCTATTCTGAAGGTAGCCGTTTCCGAAGATATTCAGAACTGCGCCGACGAAGGCATTCAGATCTTCGGAGGAATGGGCTTTTCTGAGGAGACCCCTATGGAAGCAGCATGGAGAGATGCCCGAATCGCCAGAATTTACGAAGGTACCAACGAGATCAACCGTATGTTGAGCGTGGGTATGCTGGTGAAGAAAGCCATGAAAGGTCATGTCGACCTGCTGGGGCCGGCCACTGCTGTTGGGAATGAGCTCATGGGTATCCCATCGTTCGATACTCCGGATTTCTCCGAATTGCTTTCCGAAGAAAAAAGCATGATCGCCAAATTGAAAAAGGTATTCCTCATGGTAGCGGGTGCGGCCGTTCAAAAATACGGTCCCGACCTTGAGCAGCACCAGGAACTATTGATGGCAGCAAGCGATATCCTAATCGAGATTTACATGGCCGAAAGTACCATCCTGCGTACCGAGAAGAATGCGAAGCGTTTTGGTGAGGAAGCCCAGAAAGAGCAGATCGCGATGGCACAGCTTTACTTGTATAACGCGGTAGACATTGTGCAGAGCAACGCTAAAAAGGCCATTGTTTCCTTCGCCGAAGGCGATGAGCAGCGTATGATGCTCATGGGACTCAAACGCTTTACGAAATACTATAACATGCCCAATGTGGTGGCACTTCAGCGCACCATCGCCGACAAGGCGATCGCCGAGAAGAAGTATCCGTATTAAAGAGAGATCGGATCCATTCGATCTGATTGGTTAGTTAGTTAGCTTACCGCCCTCCTGGCAGAGGGCGGTTTTTTGGTTTAGGACCAAGCAATAACTTAGCATTGGCGTAAATTGACTATCTTTAAGATATCTGGAACACGTTTACTAATTGAAAAAACAAGACCGTGAAATTCTTCCCCACGCTTATTTGTTTGGTTTTTACAGTGACCAACATTCTTGCTCAGTCTCCTCAGGTGATCGCCAAAAGCCCTGCTGGTCAGTCCATGCTCACGAGCCCCGGAGACCCCATCATTATCACTTTCGACCAACCCATCGATGAAGCTACAGTCAATGCCAATACATTTCATGTTTTTGGGCGGTGGTCGGGACCCATGGATGGAATTATTAGTTTCGAATCGGGTTCAACCGTGGTTAAATTCACCCCGGTGAGAGACTTTTTCTATGGGGAGTGGGTTCGAGTAGGACTATCCAATGGTATTGAGAATCAATCCGGAATGCCACTAACCCATGGTTTTAACTTTGGCTTCTGGACAAAATCATTGCCAGCTTCGCTTGACCTCATTTATGGCGGACAGATCGATATGAGACAGTCCGGTGAAGGTCCAATTACCTGCTATGGGGCATACGCCGGAGATGTGAACAACGACGAGTTTTCAGACCTGGTGGTTGTCACGGAAGATTCAGACGACATACGCATATTACTTAGTGATGGCGACATGAATTATGAACCCTTCGTTATTACTGAAATGCCCCCGGATCAGGGGCCGAGCACTAATGAAGGTGCCGATTTCAATCGCGATGGATTGATCGATATGGCAATAGGTAGCACCTATGCCAATACCATAAACGTATTAATGGGGGATCCGGTAACTCACTTTGGCGACCAGACCACCTACGTTTCTGATGAAGGGGTTCGGGGTCTGACTGTTGGGGATTTCAACGGTGATGGCTGGGATGACATAGCCACAGCCAATCGCTTTGCAAGTAATATTTCGTTGTTCTTTAACGATGGCACCGGATCATTTGAACCGGCAGTTTATATTGATTCCGGATTTGCGGGTGAAACTTCCATCGTCGCAACCGATCTAAATGATGATGGCTATATTGACTTGATCGTTGCAGCCTATAGCAGTAATCGAGTGATCAGTTTATTGAATGATGGAACCGGTAACTTTGCTGTTGAAGATTGGGCCATCGTTGGCGAACGCCCATGGATGCTTGCGATAGGCGATCTAAATGGAGATGGTTTTGTTGATGTGGCAACTGCGAATCAAATTACTGATGACGTTTCGATAGTCATGAGCGATGGTACAGGAGGTTTGGACATCGACGCGCATTATCCAACTAATAAATTTACAGTAGCAATCGACCTGGGAGACATCGATGGTGATGGCGATTTGGATTTCATTTCAAGCAATGTGCTTGGTGGTGACTATACATTGATGGAAAATGATGGTTCAGGGAATTTTATAAATCCACGAGTGTATCCTTCTGCAGATATGAGTGCTTGCGCAATTATTCACGACCGAAATAATGATGGGGCCATGGACATAACGATGATCGATGAAGCCGATGACCTGGTCATACTATATAACAATACGCTTAATCTTGGTACCGAAGATGCGCCTGCGAATACCGATCTCACACTTTACCCAAATCCATTTAGCGATCGCATTTTCGTAAGTGGTACAATTATTGGACCCGTTAGACTGGAACTATTCGATGTAAATGGTAGATTGCTATTTGCAAAAGACATGGAAAATTCAAATCATTTTGATTTAAATGAAACGGCTTTGTCGGAAGGTTTATACATTACCAAACTCATTCACAATGGAAGTTCTCAAAATTTCAAACTCTATAAAAATTCCAAGAATTGATCACAGAATTTATTAAAGTCAGCTTCCTTCTCTTTGGAGTGACTGTTTTGGCCCAACCTGCCACGGAGGTTTATTTGATGGACCTTACCGTTTCAGAAGAAAAAATATCAGTTGGCAATTTTGAGAACATCTCTCAAAATCCGGGTTACGACAACCAACCTTCCTTCGATGGCGAAAACCGATTGTTGTACGCTTCTACGCGCGACGGACAAACCGACATCCTGCAATACAACCTCGAAGACCGAAGTAAAAAATGGTTCAATAAAACGACCTCAGGTGGAGAATATTCGCCAAC
>JBCCHR010000126.1:0-8261 GCA_039028655.1 Bacteroidota bacterium | reverse complement strand
CTCTGGGCTAGGCGCCTTCGGGCGACAGGTTCAGGAAGGCGTCAGGATAGTGCCCTTCGGGGTACGTGCAAGGACCGCGTCTGAGCACCTGGCGCCTTTTCCTGTTTCAAGTCTCCAAACAGCAAATCAACAACAGCGAATGACATGCAGGGGTCCCAAATGAAAACGGGGCTCGGAGATCATTTGATCATCCGAACCCCGCCGTCAGCATAGCTGATGCCCAACACCCCAAACACCAGTGCGCAACTGGAAATGAACAATAACGATAAAGGAATCCTAATAAATCGCGTTGCCCTAACAGCCACCAACTCGGCTGGACCGATAAGTTCGCCCGCTACAGGACTGTTGGTGTATAACACCGCCAACGCCAGTAGCGGTAGTACTGAAGTATTACCAGGATTCTACTATTGGGATGGTAGTCGCTGGATCGCTATGGGAGGTACCGGTGGAAAAGACTGGTCGCTGGAAGGAAACGCCGGAACCAGTGTGGCTACTAATTTCCTGGGAACCACAGACAATACATCCATGAGCTTTAAGACCAATGATACGGAGCGAATTCGCGTAGATGCCGATGGGACGCTGGGAATTGGAAGCTTGCCATATACCAATGCCACGATTCGCGTGAACAAGCCGGGAGAGACTTTTGGTATTATTTCTGAAACCAATAGTTCTGGTGGTGTCGCTTTGTATGGAGAAGACACAGGTACCGGACTGGGAATCTTCGGAACCTCTTCCAACAATCACGGAATCTACGGAACAACTGCGTATACCGGTAGTGCATTTCTCATCGGAGGAATTATTGGTTGGGGAACAGGAATTACCGGTTCAAACGGGGTACTGGCGGTAACCGATCAGCAGGCGACCAGCCGATCCAATATGGGGATTCGTGCGGTTTCCGGAAGTACAACGTCTATTTCTTCTACACAGGTATTGAACGTAGGAGTGAACACCAATGCTACCGATCTGGCTCTTTATGCGCTCAGTGAAGGGCCCATCACCACTATTGGTGACATGGAGGCAGCTCGCTTCCAGACCAATTATACCGGTAGTGCGATCGATTCCGATTCGCGGGACCCAAGAGCTCAATTGGCAGGATACACCAATAACAGCCTTGTAGGAGGTGGAAACATGTACTATGGAGCTTACCTTTACAGTGGAGGCTCAAACAGTAACAATTCTTACGCCTACGCGGGAGCACGCTATACAGGTACTAATTACAAGATCATTGGAAACGGAACCGTTTCGACCATCGTCGAAGGTGTGGACGGAGAAGACAAGGTGATGTTTGCACCTGAGGCTCCTGAGGTACTGTTTGAGGACTATGGAACGGGAACTTTGGTGAACGGTGTGGCTCAGATCAATATCGATCCTAACTTTACCAATAATATCACTGTAGATAGTGAGCATCCGCTCAAGGTGTTCATCCAATTGGAAGGAGACTGTAACGGCGTATTTGTGACCAATAAATCTGCCGTTGGTTTTACGGTGAAAGAGTTGAGCGGAGGAACATCCAACGTACCCTTCTCATGGCACATTGTTGCCAACAGAAAGGACGAAATTGGAACTTCGGCTGAAAGCTCGTCCAACTATAGCAATTTGAGATTCCCAGCGGCTCCATCCTTGATCGAGCCTACAGAGAACAGTTCGAATTCAGTAAAACCCATAGATACGAATACATTCACTGAGGTGGCGGCTTCTGAAGCCAACAAGCAAAAATAATAAGTGTAGTCAAGTCACCTTAAGAGGTCGCTGTTGTTTGAAGGGCAGTGGCCTCTTTTCTTTATTCTGAAGTAGGAATGCGATAAAAAACAATGATCTTGGTCGCTGAAACACAACTCTTTATCGATTAAATAATTTACAAACTATCTATTTATATTCTTAAAATTGTAGGATTTTACTGTATTTAATCGATTTATTGCGCATTTCATCGAATTATACGGTATTTTAACGATAGGCAATTCAATATTTCTATATTATTGTGGTTGAATAGAAAGCCCAAGTCTATGAAATCACTATTACCTACTGTTGCGTTTAGCGCAATTGTACTCTTTTTCGCGACCGCGAATATCTCGTATGCGCAGGTCGGAATTAACACCAGTACTCCCTCCAGCGGAGCACTTCTGGACATTAATGCCAGTGATGGAGGATTCCTGATGACCAGGGTCGAACTTACTGGCACGAACGACACAGGAACAATCACCCCCAATGCCACGGTAGGCCTTATGGTCTACAACACGGTTTTTGCCGGAGTTATGCCCTATCAGGTAACTCCGGGATTTTACTATTGGGATGGCAGTCAGTGGAGACGCATCTACAACCAGGGATACACCCTGCGATACGCCCAAAGTGCAGCGGTCAATGCCGATGCCAATTCGGCCAACTATGTGGACCTCCCCGGACTGGATACCGGTAACTTCAACATTCCGTTTAGTGGCGAGTATCAACTTGTTGTTCGCGGGTATTATTCCGCAGGAAATAGGACAACGGGCACCCCGGATGGCGCAGCCATCGGATCGCTTAGTCTCTACATGGACACCAACAATTCGGGAACCTTTACCAAATTGGACGAATCGTTCCTCACCGCCACATCGAAACGGGTGAACGGGACTTCGGATTTTGACAATCTCGCCCACTCTACCACGATCATTTACAATGTCACCCTTGACGTTGTAAATACCTATCGCTTCAAAGTACAAGGAAGAGAATGGGACAGAAATGGCGTTGGTATAGGTGTATTTGGCCGGGATACCAACGGCTACATTGGTGCGAGTAGCATCAATGATGCTCAAAGAGGCAGTATGACCTTTACGCTCGTTAGACAACAATAAGCCCCCAATTAAAATCTACCCTATGAAAAGAACACTACTTATAACGATGATATCGTTCCTGCTTCTCGGCGGTCTACATCTCGATGCGCAGGTGGCCATAGGAACGCAAACCCTGGAAGACGGTGCGATCTTCCAAATGGAAAGTAGCGACAAAGGACTACTTATTCCCCGGGTTGCCCTTTCCGATCGTACAGATACGGCTACCATCGATCCTTCCCAAGTAGAAGGACTTTGGGTGTACAACACCGCGACCGCTGGTGCGGGAAACAATCGCGTGAGTCCCGGAATGTATTTTTGGGATGGAGGCGAATGGATTCGAATCTATAACCGTGGTTATTCGGAACAATTCTTCCAAACTGCCATGGTACGAGCCTTGAACCAAACCACCGAGTACACATTAACAGGTCTCGACCAGGAGATCGTTGCGCCGGTATCCGGAACCTACCAAGTGATCGTGAACGGTGCCTATGGAGCAGGATTAAAACCGTCTGGCTCTAATCCCGCGGTAGGAACTTGTTCCATCTGGCTTGAAATAGACGGTGTGAAAGTAGATGAAATGTGGCTTACGTCCACTTCAAAAGTAATTGGAAGTAGCGGTGCTTTCCATGCGTTAGCGCGAAGTGGAATGTTTGTTTACAACGTGGACCTGGAAGGCGGTACCTCTTATGATTTTGTCGTAAAGGCTCGCGAATGGGATGAGCGTAACGCCTATAGCAATTTTAGCGGATGGGGTTACGGATTCTGGGGGCTGGACTCTGCCCTTTACAACGGTAACAACAACGGTGCAAACGGTGTTGGAGGTTCCGACGCCCACAGAAGTTATATGACGATCACCTTATTAAGACAATTCTAAAATGCATGGTACTATGAAAAAGTTTTACTTTATATATATGCTGAATATCGCCTTATTCTGTGGCTTGGTCACCGAATCCGAGGCGCAAGTGGGTGTGAACACAGGAGCTACGATTGAGACTGGAGCGGCATTTGAGGTGCGGAGTACGAACAAAGGTATCCTGATTCCTCGAGTTACCTTAACCGGTACAGATGATCTTACAACGATCACCCCGGCCCCAACCACCGGATTGTTCGTGTACAACACCACAAAAACCGGATCTGGAGCCACCATGGTGGAACCCGGCTTCTACTATTATGATGGTAGTGGATGGCGCAGGCTGTTTAACGAAGGATATACACTGCAGTATGACCAATCGGCCGAGGTTCGTGCCGTAAGCAATCCTTGTAACTGCTATTCCACCAATTATGTAGACCTGCCTGGATTGGATTCCGGCGTGCTCACGCTTCCATTTTCAGGCACCTACCAAATCATAACCAAGGCCTATATGTCGGCCGGCGATAACCTGATGACCAACTCGGACGGGGCTGCACAAGGCTCGATCAGTTTATGGATGGATACCAATAATTCCGGTACGTTCACAAAGATATCGGAGCAATATGTTACATCATCATCCAAACGGATCAGTGGTTCAAACTACAATCACCTGGCCCAGGCAGCTACCATCGTTCACAACGTGGACCTCGATGCCAACAATACCTACACCTTCAAAATAAGAGGCAGAGAATGGTACATGGGAAATTCCAACAACAGTAATACCGCTGGATGGTTTGGAAAGGACACAAACGGCTACAACGGCGCCAATGGCGTTAATAATGCCCAACGTGGTCAAATGACCATTTCCCTGGTGAACCAGAACTAAAAGACTTTTATTACATTTAACCCCATATCACTTATACCTACATCCTATGAACCTATCCCCCAAATCCACCAATTCTCTTATTCTGAGAATTGAGGCTATTGCATTTGTAAGTATCATCGCATTTTTTGCGTTCTTCTATATCAATTCGATCGACACCCCGCTCGAGCAGCTCGAGTCGCCCACGGAAGAAATCAATTACATCCCGGAAGACGATCCATCAAGGGCCAGAGATAATGAAGGAGACACCTTCTCCATCGTTGCCTACGACCCGAATACCGGTGAGATCGGAGGTGCCGGATGTAGTTGTTTCAGCGGTACGATCGATTTCCTTAGTGACCCAATCAGGGATCCAAGTACAGGGACGCTTTTGGGTGCCATCCACACGCAGGCGGCCTATAATGGGACCAATCAAGCGGCTGCCAGAACACGAATGGAAGCAGGAGACACCCCCCAGCAGATCATCGATTGGTTGGTTGCCAACGACCCGGGTAGTGGATCCATTGGAAGTAGACAATACGGAATTGTGGGAATTGACGGTGGAGGAACGATCAGAACTGCCGGATTTACCGGAGCTACAAATGGCAACTGGGCAGGAGATATTCAGGGTGTGGACGCCACCACCGGAATGCACTATTCAATTCAAGGTAATATCCTTGACACCTCTACAGGCGGGTCTGGACGAGATGACATCCTGGACGATATGGAGGCTGGTTTCGTGAATACCACCGGAAGCCTGGCCGACAAATTGATGGCGGCATTACAAGGTGCCAAACGCGTTGGTGGAGACAATCGCTGTACCGGAAGCGGGATTAGCGGTAGAGCGGCTTTTATTAAGGTGCTTTTGCCAGGCGACCCCAATGACAGTTCTCCTTCGATCGATATCTCCTTATATCCGAACATTGCGTGGATCGAGCCCATCGACGAACTACAATGTTCGTATGATGCCGCATATCCACCACCAACTTGTCGCGAAACCGTGAATACCTATCCGTATACCATGGATTTTGAAGAGTACATTTGGTTAAAGGACAACAATAACTGTGGTCCGGCAAACAGTACCAATTCGTGGATTCGTACCAGACATTCCACTCCTACCACCAATACCGGACCTTCCGGTGCTAACCAAGGTGAAATGTATATGTTCGTAGAGGCCGATCAGGGTACCAACGACAGCGCGCAAATGACATCGCCTTGTTTCGAAATTCAGACCGGACAAACCACTACCATGAATTTTGATTATCACATGTTCGGAAGTTCTATGGGTACTTTGGATCTTTCTGTGAATGATGGAGGCGGATGGACTTCACTTTGGTCACTCACTGGAAACCAGGGAAACAGCTGGACCAACCAACAGATTGATCTTTCTCCATACGCAGGAAGTACGATCCGACTGCGTTTTAATGGAACCACATCCTCCGGAACTACAAGTGATATGGCCTTGGACAATATTGTGATCACAGCAGTTCCTGTTTTTTGTGATTCTGAAGGAAATACGTCTACCAACAGGGGTATCACCAACGTAACTATCAATACGATCAACAACTCTGATGGGCCTGCAAAAGATGTGGGCTACGAAGATTTTACGAGTATTTCGACCGATTTGGAGCAGGGTCTGAGCTACGACCTCAACGTGAGCGTAAATACAGACGGAAACAACACGGTGTTCGCCAAAGCATGGATCGATTGGAATAACAATTCCGACTTCACCGATCCGGGTGAGGAATATGATCTTGGTTCGGCCACCAACACCGGAAGCGGAACTACGTCACTTTCGCCATTGAGCATTTCGGTCGACGGCGCCGCTACCCTAGGTACCAAACGACTGAGAATTTCAGCAAAGAATGGAACAGCTCCCACCTCGTGCGAAACAGGATTTGATGGTGAGGTTGAAGATTATTCTATCAATATCATCCCACCCGTTGTACCTGTTTCATGTACAACTACCATAAGCTCTTTTCCTTATGCGGAAAGCTTCGAATCCGGATTGGGCGTATGGTTACAGGCAGGAGGAGACGACGGAAACTGGATAGCTCAGACCGGAGGAACCCCTTCTAATGGTACGGGACCCAGTTCGGCCAGTGATGGAAGCACCTATTTGTACATTGAAGCATCATCAAACGGAACCACGGGCGAGATCGGTCAGAATGCTACGGCTATACTGGAAGGGCCATGTTTCGAGTTATCTGCTTTCTCCAATGTGCAATTTGAATTCGATTACCACACTTTCGGAACGGCAATCGGGTCCATTGAAGTAGAAGGAAGTGTCGAAGAAGGCGTGTGGTTCAACCTATTTACAACACCTGGTGTAAGTTCAAACACCTGGGTGACCGAAACGGTTGACTTGAGTGCCTATACCGATGATATGAAAATCCGATTCCTTGGTAACACGGGAACTACGTTCTCAAGTGACCTTGCAATCGATAATATTAACGTGACCGGTACGCCTAACGGAGGCTGTGCAGGTTCGGCAAAAATCTGGGATGGATCTGTATGGAGCGGAGGAACAGCACCCAACGCAACCAACACGGTAACCATTGACGGAAACTATGATACTGCTATCCACGGCGACATCACCGGATGTACCTTGAATGTGAATAGTGGAAGAACGCTTACCATCAGAGGCGGAAATTTTGTCCAGCTGAATGGTAATATCGTCGTCGATGGTACTTTGATCGTTGAACATGAGGGTAGTGTTGTTCAGACCGATGCAAATCCAATGGTGATCAACAACGGAACAATTAACGTACAACAAACCACTCCTAACCTGGCCTCCCGTGACTTTATGATCCTCGGAAGCCCGATGACCGGAGAAACCCGTGGAAGCGTTTGGAGCAGTGCCTTTTTGGTACTCAATGCCATCACTGCCAACTTTGTGCCCCACCCCGATGTGGAAGCACAATTTCCGGGTGCCGAGAATTTCGCAGACGACAATAACAACTTCTGGAATATCTATGGTGCCGGTGGAAGTGTGAACCCCGGAGAAGGATACCTGGTACGTCCACAGGCAGGCTTTGGTCAGCCCGGAGGTGTGTTCAACTATACCTACGACGATGGAACCCTGAACACCGGTGATATTACCTTCAACGTAGGGTACAATACCCCCGGTCCTACTTCCGCAGACAACAAAAATGCCAGTCCTAACGCCTTGGCCAACCCATATCCATCGGCCATATTTGCCGACGACTTTATCAACGCCAATGCGATGATCGACGAGGTATTCTTCTGGGAACACCTTACACCTCCCAGTCCGAACCTTCCAGGTGCAGGATCCATGAATTTCTCCATGGAAGATATCTCCATGTACAACCTCTCAGGAGGTGTGGGAGCAGGAAATCCAGAAGTGATTGCCACCCGACCTAACGGATTTATCGCAACCGGACAAGGATTTGGTATCAAGGCCACAGCCGCCGGTACCGCTACCTTTACCAATGCCATGCGACGCACCACCGGAAACAACACCTTGAGAAACCAAAGTGAAAAGGACCGTGTTTGGATCCAGGTAGTGAACGCCCAATACGAAATGGGCGGTACCGCACTGGTAGCCTTTAATGAGAACGCCACAGAAGCAGTGGACAACGGATACGACAGCCGCAGACTGGCTACCATCGTATCACTCTACTCCCACCTGCCCGACGGATCAGAACAACTGGGAATCCAAACCCGCGAAGCATTCGGATCAGGGATCAAAGTACCTATGGGATTCTCTACCCAATTGGAG
>JBCCHR010000125.1:0-8272 GCA_039028655.1 Bacteroidota bacterium | reverse complement strand
TCCAGGGCAGGTACTATGTCCAACTTCATGGAATCGCCTACATAGATTACCTGATTGGCTTCCAGTCCCAATACGGAAAGGGCATGTTCAAAAAACCGAACATCCGGTTTGGCCACAGCCAATTCTTCAGATATAAAAATATCATTAAACACCAACTCTGGCAACTTTTCATTCAATAACCTGCGAAGGCCCGAATGGAAGTTGGATAAAATGCCCATCTTGTTGGGCAGGGCTTGCAGAACCGACGTATCATCAAATGGCTCCCACGGCAGGCCTTTGCAAGCCTCATAGATGCGATTCAATAATTCCGGAGTGGAAACGATATCCAAAGATTCCAACAACTTTCTGTTGAAGTGCTCATAAAACGCTCTCGTGGTTACATCCGGAAACTGGATGGCTTCACTGAGCAACCTGTGCTTTTTTTTGAGTTCCAAATCGGCAACCTCATATCCATATTCGGCCAATACCTCGCCATACCTTTCCCATAGCAAAGGTTTATGCAGCAAGGTCTCGGCAACGTCCAATAATATGTATTTCTGGTGCATCATTAATATAGATAATGCCTTGATGATCCGTCTTTTGCTTCCGTAAAATCCTTAGCCTCGGTATAGATCACATCCATCAAAACCCGGGTGGCAATACCATAACGAATTGTTGTTTCGGCAGCTGGCATATCGTAGAGCCACTCGGCCAATACGTACTCAATATCTTTAAAACCAAAGTTAGCACGAATGGAATTGGTACCCGAAATACGACAATTGATCTCGAATGGTATGATTGTACCATCCTCCGTAACCATAGACTGGACATTGATAGATCCCATGAAGTCTCCCACCTGCATCATAGCTTCGAGTAGTTTAGTCACTTCGCTGTCGTAAGTCGAAACCACCTTACAATGGGTGGAGGTACCGTGTTCAAGAATGCGCTCCATGGTAATACAGCTATGCATGTTGCCCGCCCTGTTCACATAAAAAGAAGTCGTGATCTCCTGACCCGAAAGCAACTCCTGCACCATGTACTCGTTGTCCTCAAACTTCGACAGATCTGTCGGATTCAAGGCAATTCCTCTGGAACCACCGCCCTTGCGAGGTTTTACGATGATCTGGTCGAACTGCCCTTGGTATTCCGAAGGTAAAAAAGAAGTAGCGAAGGGAACATTATGTTTGTGAAACCGCCCATAGGTTTTATACTTATCCAAACAAAAGCCTGCGGTCTCGTGCCCTGATGCAACCACCGGGCACAAAAGGCGTTCTCTATGGAGGGATAGCTCATACACTTCCGAATCTGTAGACGGAATGATTAGGTCGACCTGCTCGCTGGCAACAATTTGGTTGATCGCATCGATGTATTCTGGTTCGATGCCGTAGGGAACCTTATAAAATGCATCGCAAAGGTGATTGCCTGCTGAGAAATGAGCAATATTGGTGCCCACTACCTTGATAGGAAATTCCGATGCCCGGATATTCCGGATGATGCCTTGTGCGACATTACCGCCAACTCCGGTGACTAGTACTGTTTTCTTATCCATTCGATCAATTCGGTTAGTCCCCGATCCAGGGGAGTGGCTGCTTCATTGCCCAAGGTCCTTCGGGTGTACTCGTTATTATAAACATAGGAGGCGGACTCATCTTTACCTCCAAAGGTGATTTTTGTATTGCCAACTTTTAAAGATACCAATTCTGCCACTTCCAAATTGGAAGTCGATTCATTTGATACCGCCAGATACGTGTCGCTTTCAGGCCGCTCGGCCGCTCGGATGGCGAAACGAGCTACATCGTTTACATGAACGTAATTCTGTAGCCTCGATCCATCGCCAAAAATATGTACTTCGCGATGCTCCAGAGCCTGACCGATCACTGCCGGTAAAAAAGTATGCAATTTCATACCAGGCCCGTACATGGAAGAAATCCGAACGATCGCATGATCCGGATGTCCAGCCGCGATTTGTTCCCCGGCCAATTTGGAGCGTCCGTAGGGAGATTCCGGTGCTGCAGGACTTGATTCGTTGAGCGGTTCCAGGGAATTTCCATAGACTGAAACAGTCGAACAATAGACGAGTTTGGATTCGGGAAACGCCTTGCAAACATCTTCTACGAGTTGCTCGTTCACTTCGGCCAGGCGCTCTTCCATGCCCTCCTCCCCTTTGGCTGGAATGTACGCACTTACCAGAAAAACGGTCGTATAAGAATGCTGTAGGTGCTTCATGCCCGACACAGGGTAATGCGTTGCCTTATTAAACAACTGGTCTTTGTTGATGTGATACAACCCATCCACCTGCGCCCCGGAATCCCACAACTCAGCAGTTATGGCGCGCCCCAGGAAGCTGTTGGAACCTATCACCAGATATCTTTTATCGCCCGTCAACTGTATACTTTTTTTCCAATTCGAAAGAGGGTTGGGTGCTTTCCCACCGCAAATACCCGATCGGGTACCAGGGACTCTCCTGGTTCCTTTTTAGCAGATCCTTCTCCCATTCAAAGGTGGCCTCTATGTTCTTCATAACCACTTCAAAGGCTGCATTCTCCAAATCAACATTATTCTCATGGGCCCAATACGCTGTGTACCGGATCAATCCTCTTTTTAAGTTCTTTTTATGCCTCATTACAAAAGGCTTATTCACCCTGAAATTGAAATCGGCCCAACTACCTCCTGATAGATAATGACCCGGCATCCCTCGTTCATCGTACATCGGCAATAATTTACCATCGTACGACACCGAGACCAGCCTGTCATAACCAATAAAATGCCCGTCCACAAACACACCATGAGGGCCAATACCCAGGTATTTTTTAGTAAACATCATGAGTCTTTTTTTCTGCTGAAGCGCTTTGGCGATAGGCTTCCTACTGGCTTCACTCTTACTCACTACATAACTTACGATGCCGTCACTAAAGGGAAAATTGAAGGTGGCATTGAACTGAAACAGAAATAAAAAGACCACCAACACCTTAAATGCCAATACCTCCCAACGGGTACGGGGAGTATCGATCTTCCTACGCATCACGCTGGTCGTTGTAATTTCTTTTTTTATTTCTTCGGAATTACTCCTGCGTGCAAACCATCTTGCCAGGCGATCCCAATAACTTACGGGCAACAACAGCACATAGATCGATACTACACCCAGCGCGAAATAAGGAATGGGAAATTGAAACAAAATGCCGATATGCAATCCAACGCCAATAATGAAAAGCAAAGCCCTGAAGCGCTTGATAAAGAAAATAAAAGGCAAGGCCACCTCAAACACCAGAGTGAGGTAACTAAGGAACTTCATCACGTATTCGCGGTTGAGCAACCACTGGTCGTCCAGGATGGTTGCCTGCGGTATGGAACCGGGCAGCCAAATGCCAAGACCCCCCATCCACATTTCCGACTTGAATTTGAAGAAAACCGAACCGAAATACACAAAACCTACACCCACAAGGAAGATCAAGTTGTAGTAAAGAGCGGACACCCGTTGTGGTGGCACCACTATATTTTCGTTACGTCGATTCCTCTGTAGCAGGATCCATCGGTCAAGGGAATACGACCGGGCCAGTGGCACAAACATCATCAAAAAGCCTACCCCCAGGTAGATATAGTCCATATGATACTCGAACGAACCAATGCTTCCAAAGAAATACACCGTAAGCAAATAATTGGCAATACTCATTAACCTGCTGAACGCTCCCAGTGCCAGCAGCGCCAGCACGATGAGCCAGAGCACCAGGAAGAGTGATTGATGGCCTGTGTTGGGTTCGACAAAGGGGATGGGATCGAAGTACAATTCGCGGAAGCGGTAGATTCGTAACACCTCGAAAAACAGGTTGATCGCATAGAGAATCCGGAACACTCCCATACCCCTTGATGAGATCTCTTTACGATACAGTCTCGAAATGCTCCGCAACATCAGCTGTTATTTTGATCGGAGTTTGGCGATCTCCTCCGCTTTTTCCCAATCCGCAGGCGTATCGATATTCACATACTTATCGGGATCCAATGCTATGTACGAAATCGAGTTTCCAAAAAATGATCGTTGATCGGTCAGTACATCTGCCTTGGTAATGTATATCGCTCCATCCCGAATATAGGCATCGGGAAGTTCCTGCCTTCTTGGAATGATCGTTTGTTCACCGGTGGCAATCCTGAGCTTTCCATCTTTGGCTTCAAAAACCCAATGCGGGTTGTAGGCATGTGGTACTTTTTGAACAGAAATAAGACTATCGTTGCCTTCGTCTACGAATTTGGCAATGGCCCTTTCAATATCGCTCGAGTCGCGAAATGGAGTGGTTACCTGCAACAAACAAACTGCATCATATGATCTCCCTTGTTCTGCGAGTGTTTGCAACGCATGGATCACCACGTCCAACGAACCAGCGGAATCGCTTGCCAACTCCTCGGGCCTTACGAAGGGTACTTCTGCACCAAGATCGCGCGCCATAGCGATAAGCGTATCGTCTTCAGAAGAAAACACTACCGCGTCGAGGCTAGGTGCTGCAAGGGCTGCATCAACGGTATACTGCAATAGAGGTTTTCCGGCCAATTCCTTTCGATTCTTGTCAGGAATACCCTTACTCCCTCCCCTGGCAGGTATGAGACCAAGTATTTTCATTAATAGGTGATCGTTTTATGGAATCTCAAGTCGATCCCTGCCAAAACATCGGCAATCTGTTTTCCACTGGTGCCATCGCCGTAGATCGCACTTTTACCGTTGCGAGGTTGCTCGAGCTGTTGCTTGATGGCTCCTTTGATGCTTTCTTTATCGTAACCAACATCGATCACATTCTCGCCCCTGAGACGCCTATTCTGTCGTGTTCCAATATTGACTACCGGAACTCCCAAAAACGAACATTCCCGAATACCCACGCTGCTGTTTCCTATGAGGCACTTGCTATTGGCCAGTAATCGGAGGAAGTCGTCGGGTTCCATATTCTTAAAAAAGCGAATGTGAGCCGGATCGTGCTTCTCGCGATACGATCGAATGCCATTGGAGGTGCCATCAGCTCCAGCGTCCACGTTGGGCCAGAACCAAAAAGTAGGCACGCCCAGTTCGTCCACCACCTCGAGTGTCTTGGTCACATCGGCCTTGGCCTGATCGTATTCTGTGGTTACCGGGTGTTGCATGACCACAATATAGCCACCTTCCAGGTTAAAATGTGCTCCCACCCCACCGTACTTCTCAAATGGATCGAAGGTGAGTTGCGGTGCATGGGCCACCGCAGCCGCCAGATCGATGGACGGACAACCGGTGTTGAACACGTATTGCGCATCTTCGCCCATCTTGATCACACGCTCTCGAGCATCTTCCGAAGTGACAAAGTGAATATCGGCCAATTTAGTGTTGGCATGGCGTACCTTCTCATCGATATTTCCTGTAACCTCTCCCCCCTGCAGGTGGATCAATGGTATGTTTTGATAGGCAGCGGCAATAGAGGTAGCAATCGTCTCGAATCGATCGGCAATGGTGAGCACCGCATCCGGTTGCAAATTGTAGAATACATTGGCCAATTCCATAACCCCGAGGCCGGTGGTCTTGGCCATGGCAGTCTTATTCTCTCCTTCCAACACCATGAACACCTTTTCCTGGACCGTAAATCCATCCTTTTCAATAAAGTCGACCGCATTGCCATAGCGATCCAACAGGGCCGAACCGGCCACCACCAATTGCAATTCGAGTTGCGGATGGTCTTTGATGGCTTCCAAGGCGGTCTTTACCCGGCTGTAGGAGGGTCGGGCCGTGATCACCGCACAGATTTTTCGTTTGCTATCCATTGTCATGAAATATCTTGATGGGTTAAAAAGTCCCACTGTTCCAGATTTTTGTTAAGTTTTTGACCAATCACACTTTGGTATTGAGAGGCGTCGATACCGTAGCCTTTTGGTTTTTTGGCTTCCAGGTCGTCAAAGCCGATCACATGACCGGCCTGCAGTGTTTTATTGACCGCCAACGATTTTTCGAAGATATTCTTCAATTCGGTAAAACGGCTATTGTCTCCCTTGTCGATAGGGTGTCGCATGGCACTGGACACATCGTTCACTGCCTCTACCAGTTGTGCTACTTCGTCCATGGTTAGCGAGGAAGTAACATCAGGGCCAAATTCTTCTTTGCTGAATACCACGTGAAACTCCAATATTTCGGCACCCAAGGCCACTGCTGCAATACCGGTACTTACTCGGGCCGAATGATCTGAAAATCCCACTGGCATGTCATAGCGTTCCTTCAATTCGCCGATGACATTGAGGCCGTAGTCCTGGGCTGCTGTGGGATAGCTGGTCGTACATTGCAAAATGGAGAAACTGGCATTGTGTTCTTTCAGAAACGCTACCGTGGCATCCAACTCTTCGTAAGAGCTCATACCGCTGGATACGATGATGGGTTTTCCGGTATCGACGACTTTCTTCAGCAATAAAAAATTATTTACTTCTCCACTGCCGATCTTATAAGTTTCGACCCCCGCAGCTTCCAGCACGTCTACCGCTCGATTGCTAAATGGACTGCTCATAAAGTGCAGGTCAAGGGCCTTGCATTTTTCGCCAATCCCGATCCACTGCTCCGGGGTAAATTCCATACGTTTCCAATAGTCGAATCGCGTAGCGTCCTGATCGGAAAATTTTACACGAAAAGGTTCGTGTATGCTGCTTTCTGCGTCGGCAATGTGGGTCTGAAATTTGATGGCACTCACCCCGGTGCGAGCGACGGCGTCAATGTACTCGTACAGCTTCTCCAGGCTGCCATTGTGGGCTTGTCCTATTTCGGCAATCGTCGTGATCAATTAGGCGTAGGTTTATACCCAAATGTACTATTAAATTATGGGAATGATATCACCCTTTCTCATAAGTTATCACGATAGATACTAACCTTTTCGCTAAGGTCTTCCAGGAAGAGATGCTTATGCTTTTTGAGCTCTTTTTCGTCCATATCCCACCATTTTAGTTCCTCGATCTCGGCAATGACCGTGTTTGAAAAACGCTTCCTGATCTCCTTGGCGGGAACCCCTGCCACAATGCTAAATGGAGCAACGTCCTTGGTCACCACCGAACCACTGGCAATGATGGCTCCATTGCCCACGGTTACGCCTCCCACAATGATGGCGTTGTGACCAATCCAGACATCATGACCAATACGAGCCTTTTTCACCTCCTTTAGCGCTGCCAGTTCCCCGTCGAACAAATTCTTGTTAATGTAGGTAGAAAGGTATCGGGTGGGGTGATTGGTGGAATGGATGGCAACATCGGCGCCTAACTGGCAATATTTTCCGATCTGGATATCGCCGTGAAGGAAATTGTTGTATCCCAAAGTAGTCGCATATCCGATCTTGATCGAACCCGAAAAATTACAACGATCCGGCACTTTGTTCTTTCCTTCGAAGGTAACATTTTGCAACCCTCGCGAATAGCCCGTTACTGTAACGCCTTCTAATTTTTGAGGAGCGTTCAGGAAATAATGGATCAGTTTTCTAAAAAAAAGTCTCATACGGTCAATTTTCGGTCCCAACCCGGGATCTGCAGCCTAAAAGTAGTTCTTTTTCCCCTACTAGTATTCCTTTGCGCCTTCCTTGAGGCCCAATCGCCTGAAAATATACGGCTTCATGTATTTATTGAACAGCATTCGATTTACCAGTTTTTTGAATCCCAGCTCAATATTCCATTTTTTGGACGGGGGAATATCCGTGGTCTCGGATCGACTTCCTGTAATTGCTTCGAAAGCTTCCCGCATCCAATCCTGGGGATTGTTCCCAAGGTGATAGGCATAATTAGTGGTGGTAGCCAAACGCCATAAACCTGCCTTTTCATTGGGGAGGTCGATATAATCGCGATCGGTTTGAGGCGCATAAGCGATCTTACTAGGTGCCTCCGGTACATGAGAGAAGACCTCCTTTCGAAGGGTGGATACAAAATGGCCGCAACCTACTACCGCCGAAACATCGCCTCTGCGCACCGTGAGCTGGTGCTTTAATCGCAGATTATTATCGTACATGGAATCGCTGCCTATGCTTTCTGCAAAGCGTAACATGTCCTTCGGATCGCATAGTGATTGAAATCGCAACTTCCTTTTGAAAAACCCATCGAACAAGGTGTGGGTCGTATGCTTAAAGAAGGTAGTCCCATGGGGTACCGGGGAGACCATACCTGCCTCAGGAATGGTCGCAAACACCTCTTCCACTCCCTGGACCCAACCATCCTTAAACAAAACGTCGCCGTCGCTAATGGTGATCAATTCTTCCGAGCACGTTCTGGCTACCGGGATCACCGCATCGATCTTACCCTGATTCGTGGCATGATGGATCAACTGGTC
>JBCCHR010000124.1:0-8304 GCA_039028655.1 Bacteroidota bacterium | reverse complement strand
CACAGCCGGAGTATCTCCCAATATCGATTTCCTAAGGGACACCGGTATCGAACTGGGGCGAGGCATCAAGGTAAACCGCCTATTGGAAACCAATATCGAAGACATATATGCCATTGGCGATTGCGCCGAGCAGCACGAACCCATTGGGAATCGACGTCCTATCGAGGCCGTATGGTACACCGGACGTATGATGGGTGAAACTGTCGCGCAAACCATTTGCGGCAACCCTACCCAATACCAACCGGGACATTGGTTCAATAGCGCGAAGTTCTTTGATATCGAGTATCAAACCTATGGATGGGTATTCTCCAAACCACGGGAGCATGAGACCCATTTCCATTGGAAACACCAGGACGACACCAAGTGCATTACGGTATGCACCGAAACTGCCACCGGCAAATTCCTTGGAATCAACACCTTTGGCATTCGCATGCGACATGAGGTCTTCGATCGATGGCTTACGGAAAATAGAAGCACCGATTACGTGATCGACCACCTGGCCGAGGCCAATTTCGATCCCGAGTTCTACAGAAAACTCGAACCACAAATAAAAACAGCCTATCAACAACAAACTGTAAACGCCTAGAACATGAGTACAATTCAACGAGATATGTCTCTTACGGGACAACCCCCTAAAAGCCTCAACGGCACCCAAAAAGTCGCTACAGTAATTGGTCTGGCAGGGCTAGCCATTCTACTGTTGGCAGCCTTCAATGTGGATTTCCCCAACAAAGGGTTCTGGCTTACTACCTCTCTTGTTTCGATGGCGGCTGGCATTCTTCTGTTTTCCAAGGGTGCCTACAGCGGTACACTGGAGGGCATTAAAAACCATGGTGTTTGGTTCAAGTCCATTTCCAATCGCGGATTTTGGGGTTGGGTGGCCGGTATTTCCCTTACAGGCTTTTATGTGATCCTTTATTTTTATGCTGAATACCTCGGTCTCAACAGCCAAGGTGAAAATACCGGGGTGATCGGCCTGTTCGACCCCCTGAGTAGGATGCTTAGCGGAAATGCTGCCAGCCAATGGTTCGTTTACGGCACTTTGTATACGGTAGCCATCCTCGCTTTCGGAATTAAATTTATATGGAAGTATCGGCACAACAGGTACGAGAAACTGCGTACCGTGAGTGTGATGTTCTTTCAAACCGCATTCGCCTTCCTCATCCCGGAATTCATGGCCCGCCTGAACAGCGATACCTTTTATCTGCCCTACTACGACCTCAAAAACGTTTGGCCTTTGAACTACTATAATTTTGAACAATACCGGATCGACGCCTTTGTCTCGGCAGGGGATGTTGGACTGGCTCTACTTATTTTCGGAGTAGTGTCCATCTTTGTGATCACCCCCATCCTTACCTATAAATATGGTAAGCGCTGGTACTGTAGCTGGGTGTGTGGTTGTGGCGGACTAGCCGAAACTGCTGGAGATTCCTTCCGGCAGTTGTCGGACAAGCGCATGTCGGCCTGGAAGGTAGAGCGCTGGGTGGTGCACAGTGTACTGGTTTTCTCGGTAGTTATGACCGTGGCCGTTGTGGGCACCTACTTGGGGTACGACCCCAACAAATACTGGCTCACCAAAGACCTCTTCCTATTGTTGGCAAGTGGCTTTTTGGTCGCACTGTTTGCAGGCATTGTTTACTACAAGCGGAAAGAGCTCAAAAAAGACGCGTTGCGCGGGGCAAGTATCTATCTCGTGATCATCTTGGCATTTTTTGGGCTGATGTACTTTGTGGATATCAGTCAGATCAAGTTCAATCCCAAGGCCATTTCATTTGGGCTGCTCGATGAAACCTTTAGCTATAATGAGGCCCTTCGACGTTCGTACGGCTTTTTGATCGGGGCTGTATTTAGCGGAGTGATCGGAACCGGATTCTACCCGATCTTCGGAAACCGCGTTTGGTGTCGTATGGGATGCCCCATGGCAGCCATCCTCGGATTACAGCAGCGATTGTTCTCCAAGTTTCGGATCACCACCAACGGCGGACAGTGTATTTCTTGCGGCAACTGTTCTACGTATTGCGAAATGGGAATCGACGTTCGCGCCTATGCTCAGAAGGGAGAAAATATAGTTCGGGCCAGCTGCGTAGGTTGCGGTATTTGCTCGGCAGTGTGCCCAAGAGGGGTGTTGAAATTGGAGAATGGCCCGCTAGAAGGTCGTATCGAGGGCAACGACATCTTGTTAGGCAACGATGTGGACCTAATGCAATTGGTAAATAGAAAATAGTGGTGTTCTTGTGTTAGTAAGCCCGGACCATTGCGTCTAAGGCTACAAGAAAACTGATTATGAAAAAATTGATCCCTCTTATTTTTTTCTTCGGAATTATTACCGGCTTACACGCCAATACGGAGCCATTAGAAAAGAAATTCTACGCCAAGGAGTACTATCCGGACGGAACGCTTCAAGCCGAAGGCTGGGTAATGGGCGATATGAAGTCAGGCTACTGGAAAATGTATCACCCCAATGGAAAGATCGCTTCCAGAGGTCACTTCAGAAATAATAAGAAAAACAACTACTGGCATTATTACAATGTAAGTGGTAAGCTGATCAAGGAGGGACACTACAAGGACGAATTCGCCGAGGATTGGTGGATATTTTACGACCTGGAGAATTCGAAAACCCTGAAGATCCAATACAAGATGAATCGAAAGCACGGCTACGCGCTTCGGTACAATAAACGAAAACTGGTGCTTGTAGAACGTTTCGACAACAATAAGAAAATGGGAGAATGGACCTCAGTGGTTGCGTTTAAATTAGACAATCCGGGAGTCACCTGGTAGTGGTTTGCTTAACAAAGAGGAAGGGCAGTCGTTTGGACATTCCCGACGAAAACAGTTTATTTACACCGTCAAAATTCAGGACCTTTCCAACCCATGCAAAAGCGCAATTCCATAGTCAAAGTGATCATTCCGGCTTATAACGAGGCCCAATCGATAGGAAAGGTGATCGCAGCTATTCCGGAGGTAATTGATGAAGTGATCGTGGTAAGCAACAACTCCACCGATGCCACCGAGACAAAGGCACAAGAAGCCGGAGCTACCGTGCTCAAAGAAGATAGAAGAGGGTATGGCTACGCCTGCCTCAAGGGAATGGCATATCTGGAAAAGAGTCAACCTCAACCAGATGTTGTGGTATTCCTGGATGGCGATTACAGCGACTATCCGGAACAGATGACCGAGATCGTGCAACCCATCCTCAATGACGAAGTGGATTTTGTGATTGGGGCAAGGGACAAAGCGTTGCGAGAGAAAGGGTCGATGACCGGGCCACAAATTTTTGGCAATTGGTTGGCCACCACATTAATGCGCTTGTTCTTCGGGTCGCGATTTACAGACCTGGGACCTTTTCGCGCGATACGATTTGAGGAGTTACTGGCCCTTGGCATGGAAGATAAGACCTACGGATGGACCGTAGAAATGCAGCTCAAAGCACTGCGAAAAAAGTACCGCTATAGCGAAGTACCCGTGAAATATCGAAACAGAATAGGAGTTTCAAAAGTTTCGGGAACCATAAAAGGTGCTATCTTTGCTGGCGTGAAAATTCTGGGTTGGATTTTTAAATACAGCTTTAAAAAATGATTTGGCAAACCATCGTTATTATCATTTACACAACTGCCCTGGTGTTGATACTCTTTTATGCTTTGGCGCAGCTCAACCTGCTGTTCAATTACCTGAGAGCGAGAAACAGAAAGGACAATTGTCCGAAGTTCGATCTTTCCAATCCAAACGAGGTTCCGCACGTTACCATACAATTGCCCGTTTATAACGAGTTATATGTGATGGAACGCCTTCTTAACAACATCGCCAAACTGGAATATCCCAGTGACAAACTGGAAATACAGGTACTGGACGATTCCACCGACGAATCCTTTGAGCAAACCGCTCAGCAGATCAAGAAGTTACGCGCCACGGGACTCGACATCAATCATGTGACCCGCGAGAACCGTGAGGGCTTCAAAGCCGGTGCGCTCAAAGAGGGACTCAAAGAAGCAAAGGGAGAGTTCATCGCAATTTTTGATGCCGATTTTCTTCCGAAGAAAAACTGGTTGCAACGCACCATCCCCTATTTTAAAAACCCGGAAGTTGGGGTTGTCCAAACCCGATGGGGGCATATCAATCGCGAATATTCCATCCTTACCCGCGTGCAGGCCTTCGCTCTGGATGCACATTTTACACTCGAACAGGTGGGTAGAAATAGCCAGGGGCATTTTATCAATTTCAATGGTACGGCAGGTGTTTGGCGACGCGATTGCATCCTCGATGCAGGGAACTGGGAGGGCGACACCCTTACCGAAGATCTGGACCTGAGCTATCGGGCGCAATTGAAGAACTGGAAATTCAAATACCTGGAAGAAGTGGAAACGCCGGCCGAATTGCCAGTAGTGATCAGTGCGGCCCGCTCGCAACAATTTAGATGGAACAAAGGGGGTGCCGAGAATTTTCAGAAAATGTCCTGGCGCGTGCTTCGCAACAAGAACACCTCGTTCAAAACAAAGATCCACGGTATTTTGCATTTGCTCAACAGTACGATGTTCCTCAACATTCTTATCGTAGCAGTGCTAAGCATTCCCATGCTGTATATCAAAAATGAGTACGCCCACTTAAAGACCTATTTCATTGTGATGAGCTTTTTCGTGCTCAGTACGGTGATCTTCTTTGTTTGCTATTGGTTTACCTTCAGGAATATCTACGGAGGTGGTTGGATGCGATTTATAGAATACATCGGTATGTTCTTCGTCTTCTTCTCCATCGCCATGGGCTTTTCCGTACATAACACCGTTGCAGTTTTGGAAGGGCATTTTGGTAAGAAAAGTGAGTTTATCCGAACCCCGAAATTCAATATAAGCACCCTAAAAGACAGTTGGAAAGGTAATAAGTACCTTCGCAAGAAGATCTCGGCCAATGTGATCGTAGAAGGTTTGCTCATGTTATATTTTGCCTTCGGGATGTATTCGGCATTCATCGTTGGCGATCAGGGAGGGGACTTCGGTTTGTTTCCGTTTCACCTGATGCTCGTTATTGGGTTTGGCTTTGTATTCTTCAAAAGCCTTACTGCCAAAGCCTGATAGCCGTCGCTGCCTGCATTGAAAAAATTCGTAGTATCTTGAACGATATTGACGATTGCACTAAAAACTAACTAACAACCCGCCGCCTTGAGGCTTTTTATCTGTTGCCTTACGATTCTAGCAACCCTGTATTGTGGCTTTGCGCAGACCGATTCGAACCAGGAACCCGTTTATGAGAACCTGATCGAACTGCGGCACGACAACGACTTCCCGGTTTTTACAGACCGATACTACACCACGGGTAACTTTATTGGGTGGCGCAAGCTGCTGGAGAAGGGCACCGATTCGACCGACCAAAAACAATACAGGCTCTATTTGATACAGGAACTATTTACACCCGCCGATATTCTCGAGACCGAGATTCGCACCTTCGACCGCCCATTCGCAGGATTTCTGGGATTCTCAAATGGCTACACCCTGGCCAATTCCCGACGATTATTCGATCTGGAAGTGTTTGTAGGGATCAGTGGCCCCTACTCCGGTGGTTCGTTTATCCAGGAGGCATTTCATTCGGCTCCCGCTGTGAGCTCGCGCATTCCTACCTGGCTGGGACAGATCCAAACGGCCGTGTTCGGAAATGCCTATGTGCGCTATACCAGAGAATGGCAGTGGGAACCCAATCCGTTTAGCGTGCATTGCGCGCTTACCCCGGAAGTGGCCATTGGCAACCGGGACATGTATGCCCAACAGGAGGCTGCTTTTTTCTTCGGAAGACGGAGTGCCTTGCAAAGCACTTCGGCCTATAAGCAATTAGGTAGTACAGCGAACGAGTATTTCTTCACAGTGCGTACCGCCTACCGATATATCCTGCATGACGCTTCACAGGAAGGCGACCTCATTGGAGATTCCTCTCCCTTGTTGCGAACTCCCTATCGTAATATGTTCCTGTACGATTTTGAAATGAATGCACGCATCAAACGATACAACTTTATGGTAGCTTACCGGTACGCCACCCCCATTAATCGAAGAAGCTTTCCACATTTATACGTCACCCTAAGCATTGCCAAGACCTTTTAATCGATTGCTTTTTATGAAATTGAACCTATACATCATCCTTTCTCTATTCCTCTTTGTTCTTGGTCCTTCGCAGATTACCTGGTCGCAGGAAGAACCGGTCAAGCTTCCCAAACAACAGATCGAGTTTCGTCACGACAACGACTTCGTATTGCTCACCGACGAGTATTATTCCAGCGGACTCTGGCTTACCTACCGCCGGCGACTCGCCTCCGGGATCTTTACCAAGGGACGTGAACAGCTTACCTTTCAATTGAGCCAGGAAGCACATACCCCCAGTGATATTGACACCCGCGAACTGCGCAAGATCGACCGACCGTATGCCGGTTTTTCAGGCTTGTCCAGCCAGTGGTCGATCTCCGGTGATCACAGTTTGTTGGAAGTGAAGGCATTGATCGGGCTTACCGGTCCGTCATCGGGAGCCGGAGCCTTTCAGCGCTGGCACCACCGCAACGTGGTACTGGTAAGCGTACCCACCTGGTTTACAGAGATCGAAGATAGCTTCCACGCCAATCTGGAAGTAAGTTACGCCGCCGAATGGCAATTGGCTCCTGTTCCTTTTGGGGTATGGTTCGCGCTTCAACCCAGGGTGGCTTATGGCACCAGGGATATTTTTGTGCAACCGGAGTTCATCGCTTCCTTCGGAAGAAGAAATCCCATTGGCAGCACCATCGCATACAATCAAGTGGGAGCGATCGACAGGGAAGTGTATTTCAGCTTGCGGTTTGGAGTGCGATACGTGGGCCACAACGCCCTGCTTGAAGGAAATTTATTGGGAGACAATTCACTTTATACCATCGAACCAAAGAATCGGGTAACGCATATTGGATTCGATTTCAGGCATCGATCCGGGAAGAACGACTACACACTTGGATATCGGTATAACTCCAAGGAAGCCGAAGTGATGGATTCTCATCGCTATTTAATCCTGGCCTTCGCTCGAAGTTTTTGATCTACTTCAGTGCTTGGCCGGTAACGGTCGATTTAGAATTCGACCTCGATCTCCAACAACTCACCATCTCTGTCGATGGTTACCATGCATTTGTCGCCATTTTCGAAGGTAGAAAGCGCCTTCATATAACTCATCATGTCCTTCACACGCATGGTATCAAGCAGTTTTACCACATCACCTTTTAACAGACCGGCTTTTTGGGCTGGCTTGTCTTCACTCACGCCGTCAATTCTCATGCCCTCACCGGTGAAGAGATAATCGGGCACTACACCCAGCCCCACTTTAAACCTGGGCACATCCTCGCTTTCGTTTTTTGTTTTTCTGAAGGCCAGTTTGCCGTCGTCATCCAGATCTACGATGATGTTCTCGATATAGTTAGTGATACGCTCCATGCCTTCATAATTTAATTTGTCGGCATCGTCACTGGGTTTGTGGTAATCTTCATGCTGCCCGGTAAAAAAGGAAAGAACCGGGATATCGGATAAATAAAAGGAAGTAAAATCACTTGGACCAATACCGCTCTCAAATTCTTTAATGACCAGGTCCTGATCGTTGTTGGCGAACAGGGTTTGTTTGAATAAAGGTGACGTACCCACGCCGTGTACGGCGAGTTTGCTCTCTTCATTGAGTCGGCCCACCATATCCAGGTTGATCATATAATTGATGCTTTCTGTAGGGATGGTGCTGTTCTTTACAAAATATCCTGAACCCAGTAATCCCATTTCCTCACCCGAAAAGGCGATGAACAAATAGTTGTTCTGCTTGGGACCTTCTTTTAGTCGAGCCGCCAATTGCAGGATCATAGCCACACCACTGGCGTTATCGTCGGCACCATTGTGGATCGCCTCTTCCCCTCGGTGCAACGAGCCGTTGCCTCCCATTCCCAAATGATCATAATGGGCTCCAATGACCAAGGTGGTTGCGGCATTATTGTCCCAATAGCCCACCACATTTCGTCCGGTAACCATGCCGTCACCCACGATCGAATCGGCCATCTCGGCCTGCTGGTGTGGATTGGTACTGGGCTTGAACGAGAATTCCTGGAAATATGCATCGGTTCCTTTGGGAGCCAGTCCCAACGCCTCGAAACGTCCGGCAACATAGTTGGCCGCCTCCAATTCGCCTGCGGTTCCGGTTTCTCTGCCAGACATATTATCATTGGCCAGGAACACAACGTCTTCCTTCATTGAAACAGGTTCGTTTACCTCATTTTTACAGCCTGCCAAAACAGTGATCACAATTAGTACTATAAATGCTCTTTTGTCGACCTGGTTG
>JBCCHR010000123.1:0-8333 GCA_039028655.1 Bacteroidota bacterium | reverse complement strand
TTGTTAATAAAATAGTGAATATTCGCACCTGACAATACTTCCTGAAAATGCAAAATAATGTATCTTGCTTTGTTAAATTTTAGGAACCAAATTAACAGTAAAAATTTATGGCTGAAGGCGAAAAACTGATCCCTATAAATATTGAAGATGAAATGAAATCGGCGTACATCGACTACTCGATGTCCGTCATTGTTTCTCGTGCACTCCCGGATGTTCGCGATGGTATGAAACCTGTCCACCGAAGAGTGCTGTACGGGATGTACGAATTGGGAGTAAGGGCGACCGGAGCCCATAAGAAATCGGCAAGGATCGTTGGGGAGGTCCTTGGTAAATATCACCCTCATGGCGATACCTCCGTATACGATGCCATGGTACGTATGGCTCAGGAGTGGAGTCTTCGTTATTTATTGGTCGATGGACAAGGGAATTTTGGGTCGATTGATGGTGACAGCCCGGCGGCCATGCGATACACCGAGGCGCGTATGCAGAAGATCTCGGAAGACATGCTGGCAGATATTGACAAAGAGACAGTCGATCACCAACTCAACTTCGACGACACCCTTCAGGAACCCACCGTACTGCCCACTCGTATCCCGGGACTGTTGATCAACGGTGCCTCCGGAATTGCCGTGGGTATGGCTACCAATATGCCTCCTCACAACCTTACCGAAGTGGTCAATGGAACCGTGGCCTATATCGAGGATAATGACATTGACATCGATGGACTCATGCAGTACATTAAGGCACCTGATTTCCCAACGGGCGGAGTGATCTATGGCTATGAAGGTGTAAAGGACGCTTTTCATACCGGACGCGGTCGGGTGGTCATGCGTGGAACTGCCAATTTCGAAGAAGTGGATGGGCGAGAGGCCATTGTTGTTAGCGAGATCCCTTACCAGGTGAACAAAGCCAACATGATCAAGAAAACGGCCGACCTGGTAAATGATAAGAAGATAGAAGGTATTTCCAACATTCGCGATGAAAGTGACCGAAACGGAATGCGTATCGTGTATATCCTGAAACGAGATGCCATCCCTAATATCGTATTGAACAAACTCTTTAAGTATACGGAGCTTCAGTCAAGCTTTAGTGTCAATAACATTGCGTTGGTCAATGGCCGTCCTCAGTTGTTGAACCTGAAGCAGATGATCCATCATTTCGTGGATCATCGTCATGAAGTAGTAACACGTCGTACCAAGTTCTTGCTGCGTAAAGCCGAAGAACGCGCCCATATCTTGGAAGGTTTGATCATTGCTTCGGATAACATCGACGAGGTGATCCAACTCATTCGTGGTTCAGCCAATGCCGATGAAGCGCGTGAGAAACTCATGAAGAAGTTTGAACTCAGTGAGATCCAGGCGAAGGCCATCGTTGAAATGCGTCTACGTCAGCTTACAGGCCTGGAACAAGATAAATTGCGATCGGAGTTTGAGGAACTCATGAAGACCATCAGCGATTACAAAGATATCCTGGCCAACAAACAACGCCGTATGGATATCATCAAGGAAGAGCTCATTGAAATTCGCGATAAATACGGTGACGAACGACGTTCGATCATCGAATATTCCGGTGGAGACGTATCTATTACCGATTTAATCGCCGACGAAAAGGTAGTCATCACCATTTCGCATGCCGGATATATCAAACGAACTTCACTCACCGAGTACAAGAAGCAAAATCGTGGTGGGGTAGGCCAGAAGGCTTCAGCAACAAGAAATGAAGACTTCCTCGAACATTTGTTCGTGGGTACCAACCATCAGTATATGTTGTTTTTTACTGAAAAAGGAAAGTGCTTCTGGATGCGGGTGTTCGAAATCCCCGAAGGAAGTAAGAGTTCCAAGGGACGAGCGATCCAAAATCTGATCAACATCGAGCCTGATGATAAGGTAAAGGCTTTCATTTGTACGCAGGACCTTAAGGACGAAGAGTACATCAACAGTCATTACGTGATCATGGCCACCAAAAAGGGCCAGGTGAAGAAAACACCACTGGAGCAATATTCACGACCTCGTACCAATGGTATCAATGCCATTACGATCCGGGAAGACGACACCTTGTTGGAAGCCAAACTTACCTCAGGGGATAGCCAGGTAATGTTGGCCGTTAAATCAGGTAAGGCCATTCGTTTTGAGGAAGAGAAGACGCGGCCTATGGGCAGGAATGCTTCCGGTGTACGAGGAATTACATTGGGAGGTCCAAACGATGAGGTGATCGGCATGATCGCTGTGGACGATCAGGAATCGGATATCCTGGTGGTTTCCGAAAACGGATATGGAAAACGATCCAGTATCGAAGACTATCGAATTACCAATCGTGGAGGAAAAGGTGTAAAAACTATCCATGTTACTGAAAAAACTGGTAATTTAGTGGCCATCAAGAATGTAACCGATAATGACGATCTCATGATCATCAATAAATCGGGTATCGCCATTCGAATGGCCGTTGAAGACCTTCGGGTTATGGGACGCGCCACGCAAGGGGTTCGTCTTATCAAAGTACGGGATGATGATTCGATCGCGGCAGTAGCCAAAGTTATGCACGACGAAGAAGAAGTTGCGCTGGATGAAGACGGCAACGAGATCGTGAGCGATGAAAATGGCACAGCTCTTGATACTGACGAGACACAAACTGAAAATAACGAATAAATTAAAATCCCTAAGATGAAGAAACAACTATTACTAATTGGCCTCCTTTGCATTTCCTCCCTGGCATTTGGGCAAAAGAAAGAGATCAAAAAGGCTGAGAAAGCTGTGAAAGCTGGAAACATTAGTGAAGCCATTGGTTATATAAGCCAGGCAGAAGCACTGATAGGAAACGCCGATACGAAAATGAAAACGCAATTATACCTCGTAAAAGGAGAAGCCTATCTAGCCGATGCTGGTAACAACAATTTCGCGAAGATGAAAGAGGCGGCATCTGCGTTCGATGAGGCCGAGAAGTTGGGAGGTGCAGATCAGTCTCGCCTTCAGATTGGGCGTCAGAACCTTCGAGTGGCTCTTGTAAACAGTGCCATCAACGATCAAAATGGTAAAAATTACAAGATGGCAGCGGAGAAGCTGTACACCAGCTATATGTCGAGCAAGAAAGACACTTCCGATCTCTACTACGCTGCTGGAAACGCCGTGAACGGACAGGACTATCCCACGGCCTTGAAATACTACAAGAAGCTGTTGGACCTTGGCTACACGGGAGTTCGGACCGAGTATGTTGCTAAGGAGACCGAAACTGGAAAAATTGTACCATTTGCCGATAAGAGCGAGCGCGACCTCGCCATGCTTACAGGGAAATATACCGATCCGGGAGATCGCGTAACCGAGTCGGTGAAGGGAGATATCCTGCAAAAGATCACTTTGATCTACTCAAGTCAGGGTGAGATGGAAAAGGCTCTTGAACTGATGGCGGAAGCCAGAAAAGCCAATCCAAACGATATGAGCCTAGTCCGTACCGAAGCTGATATCGCCTACAAAATGGGAGATATGGCAAAATACGAATCCCTCATGAACGAAGTGATCAAGTCGGATCCCAACAACCCGGAATTGTACTACAACCTAGGTGTGAGCGCCGGACAGCAGGGCAACGATGAGAAGGCCTTGGAATATTACAAAAAGGCTCTTGAACTACGACCAGGGTACGATCTTGCACAGATCAACATTGCGGCTAGCTTGTTGAAAGGTGAGGGAGCCATCGTGGAAGAAATGAACGGTTTGGGAACTTCTGCCAAAGACGACGCTCGTTACGAGGAGTTGAAACAACAACGTAAGGACCTTTACAAAGAGGTAGTTCCTTACCTGGAATCGGCCATGGAAACTCGTGGCGACAATGTAGAATTGGTGCGAACCCTAATGAACATCTACAGCCAGTTGGGTGAGGATGACAAGTTCAAGGCCATGAAAGCGAAATTAAGTGAAATGGAAGAGTAATCATTTCAGCATAAAATAAAAAGAAAAACCACTCATTACTGAGTGGTTTTTTTATGTCTTTACATTCCGATCAAAACGATATGAACTAGATGATGCGCTTGATCACCCTTAATTTGTGCGTATGACCTCCGGTGTCGTAATTAAAAATGCCCGTATGGTCGATGCGATCGATACGCACCTTACCATGGGCATGGATAATGTAATTGTTCTCCATAATAATCCCAACGTGTACGATTGTACCTTCTTCATTGTCGAAAAAGGCAAGGTCTCCAGCCTCGCTCTCTTCAATAAAACTCAGGGCTTCTCCTTGCGTTGCTTGCTCGCTGGCATCCCGCAATAACCGGTGTCCGTTGAGCTTGTATACCATTTGCGTAAAACCACTGCAATCAATGCCAAAAGGTGTTTTGCCGCCCCATAGATATGGGGTATTCAGGTACAGCAATGCGGTATCAATGAGTTGATCTTTTTTTAGTTTTTCTGAAATGAATTTCCCTTCAAAACTGTGCTCCAACATTTGGATACCATTGAGCGAACTGCCTAGCGGAATGGCCAGAAGTTGATCTTCCGAAGTAGAAATAAAATCAACGAGATCTGATGACAACATGGGATTTTGATCTTTCAACGTTTGGTAAGCCTCCTTCTCAATAAAGGTGAATTGTTTGTTGTCGATCCAGCCTTCGTACCGATCGAATTCCAAGCGTATTCGGCTCCATTTCTTGCGCTCTTCGAGCACCTTCATGGTTTCTCCATATAGCACCTGTGTCACTAGCTCACTGGTATCCAATGCTTGAGCGCGCAAGGGAACGATGCTAAGAGAACAAATGCCGTACTTCATTAACTGGTACTGTGGTTTCTAATGGTATTAATTGCGTTCGATGACCATGGCAGAGGCACCGCCACCACCATTACAAATGGCTGCAGCTCCGATCTTACCATTGTTTTGTTCCAGAACGCTCAACAGAGTGATCAAGATCCGAACTCCACTGCATCCCAATGGGTGTCCTAAGGAAACTGCACCACCGTTCACGTTCACATTGCTGTCATCAAGACCCAAGATCTTCATATTCGCCAACCCGACTACCGAGAAGGCCTCGTTGAATTCGAAATAATCCACATTGTCTAGGGAAATTCCAGCTTTTGCGATGGCTTTAGGAAGCGCTTTGGCCGGAGCCGTCGTAAACCACTTGGGTTCCTGAGCGGCATCGGCATAACTTTTTATGGTTGCCAAGGGGGTAAGTCCTAGTTCATCGGCCTTTTCAGCGCTCATCAGGATCATGGCTCCGGCACCATCGTTGATGGTCGATGCATTGGCAGCCGTAACAGTTCCGTCTTTAGTAAATGCAGCTCGCAGGGCCGGAATCTTTTCCATTTTTACATTCTTGTATTCCTCATCTTCGGCAACAACCACAGGTTCACCTCGACGTTGCGGTACCGAAACAGGCACTACCTCATTGGCGAACTTACCTTCGCTCCAGGCTTTGGCCGAACGCTCGTACGATTGGATAGCAAAGGCGTCCTGGTCTTCTCGAGAGAACTCGTATTCTGCAGCACACGCATCGGCGCAAACACCCATGGCGTTCTTGTCGTATGCATCCACCAGACCGTCTTTTTGCATCCCATCTTCCAGTGTTCCGGGGCCAAATTTCTTGCCATTTCTCATGTGTACATAGTGCGGTATATTGCTCATACTTTCCATTCCACCGGCAACAACGATCGAAGCATCGCCAAGGGCAATAGCCTGCGCACCCTGCATGACCGCCTTCATTCCGGAAGCACACACCTTGTTAACCGTCGTACATGGTACCGAATCTGGAATACCAGCGCCCAGTGCCGCTTGTCGGGCAGGTGCCTGTCCAACTCCAGCCTGAACCACGTTACCCATGAACACTTCTTCAACCAAATTAGGATCGAGATCGATCTTTTCCATGGCTCCTTTAATGGCCACACTTCCAAGGGTGCTCGCAGTAAGTGATGAGAGACTTCCCATAAAACTCCCGATCGGGGTTCTGGCTGCGGCTACAATGACAACTTTCTTACTCATAAAATGTGCTGTTTTTAGGTAGGCAAAATTAACGATTTAAAATGAAATCTGCACGCCAAACAGCCAATATGTGTAGCCATTAAAACACATGCTCTTGGGATAAGTGGTTCTATATTTATACCTTTACTTTCACAAGGATTTCCATGAATCGATTTTTCATTTTCTTCACCAAGAATCAATCTTTCATTTTTAAGGTTTTTCTGTACCTGCTGGCCACGGTACTCGTGATCTATTTGTTGCCAAAAGGTGGAAAGTTCAAATACGACGATTTTCAGAAAGGAAAGTTATGGCAATACGAGACCTACTACGCGCCCTTTGATTTTACCATTAAAAAAGACCAGGAAACGCTTGAGCAAGAAGAAGCAGCGGCTCGTTTCAATGCAACACCTTACTTTGAGATCAACCCGCAGGTGGCGGAGGAAGCCGCGCAAAACTTCACCGCACTTTTTACGAATTCCTTTGTGGACAGCTTATACAGTACGCAACGAAATGTAGCCAGGGACCTGGGTCTCAATATTATCGCCTCGGCCTATCAAAACGGAGTATTGGCGGAAGACAGGAACTACGAAGCCGACCAATTGATCTACCTCAAAAATGGCAATGAGGTTACCGAAGTACTGTATTCTCAGCTCACCCAGTTGGCCGCGATCCCGCAAATCGTGAAGCAACGTACTCAGACCACTTCGGCAACCGATATTGAATCGTTCCTCCAACAGCTCCTGGCGCGTACGCTTTCGGCCAATGTGAATTACAACTCACGGCTTACCGAATCGGCCATCGCCTCTGCCATAGCCGAGATCAATCCCAACAGTGGCATAATCGAGAAAGGTGCGCGGATTATTGCCAAGGGGGAAGTCGTAGAAGGCAATAAGTATCAGATCTTAAATTCACTCAAAAGCCGTTACGAATCGGAAGTGTGGAGCCAATCCAATTACTACTGGATTGTTTTGGGGTATTCGATGCTCGTTTCCCTTGTGTTCATTATGTTGTTTTTATTTCTGAAAAAATACCGGCGAGAGATCTATGACGACAACACCAAGGTGAGTTTTATCTTCTTCAATGTAATACTCATGGTTTTTATCACCACACTGGTGGTAAAATACGACACCAATTACATTTATGTGATCCCGCTCTGTATACTGCCTATCGTTTTAAAAAGTTTTTTCGATGCGCGGTTGGGTTTGTATGTGCATGTGCTCACCGTGTTGCTGTTGGGCTTTATCGTTCCCAATAGTTTTGAATTTTTGTTTCTGCAGATCATAGCCGGCATCGTGACAATTTTAACGGTATCGGAGCTATCCAAGCGCGCCAATTTGTTCATCTCCGTGGGGCAGATCACTTCGGTCTACATCATCGGCTACTTTGCATTTTTTATCATACAGGAAGGGAACCTAGAATCGATCGCCTGGGACAACTTTGCCTATTTTGTATTGTGCGGTCTCATTACACTGTTTGCTTTCCCGTTGATCTATGTCTATGAAAAGATCTTTGGGCTCGTATCTGAGGTGTCGCTGCTGGAACTCAGTAACACCAATTCGAAATTATTGAAAGATCTTTCCAACAAGGCACCGGGAACGTTTCATCACTCGCTGAATGTCGCTAACCTGGCGGAGGCATCAGCCAACGAGATCGGAGCCGATTCAATGTTGGTGCGTGTTGGAGCCTTGTATCACGATATCGGAAAGATGGTAAACGCCTCTTATTTCACCGAAAACCAACTCAATGCGGTCAATGTCTTGGAAGACCTTTCGCCTAAGGAAAGTGCCAGGATCATTATCGATCACGTGATCAAAGGAATTGAGATCGCGCGAAAAAATAAACTACCGGATCGGGTAATCGATTTCATTCGCACTCACCATGGAACCAGCCTGGTGTATTTCTTCTACAAAAAAGAATTGAACGACCAGGGCAATGCTAATGAAGAAGATTTTCGATATCCCGGGCCCAAGCCTTTTTCCAAGGAGACTGCTATACTGATGATGGCCGATAGCGTGGAAGCTGCTAGCAAGAGCCTCAAGGAACCCACCGCATCCAAGATCGATGAGTTTGTTGAGTCTATCGTGAATAGGCAAATGGAACAGGGACAGTTTGTGAATGCTAATATTACCTTCAAGGAAATTGAGATTATTAAAAAAGTACTCAAAAAGAAACTTAAGAACATCTACCATCTACGGGTAGAATATCCGGAATAAACATGGATTGTGCCGCGGATTATTATTTCAAAACAATGAGTAGATATATTTGTACCCATTCTCTTTGTGCAAACTATAGTTAGTTTTATATTTGCACCCGCTAAGGGTCGCGTAGCTCAGCTGGATAGAGCATCTGCCTTCTAAGCAGACGGTCACAGGTTCGAATCCTGTCGCGATCAC
>JBCCHR010000122.1:0-8348 GCA_039028655.1 Bacteroidota bacterium | reverse complement strand
GTAGACATTTACGAATTGGGACTTATCTACGATGTTTTTGTGAACGAGGATCAAGAAGTAAAGATTCTAATGACCTTGACCACTCCCAATTGTCCGGTGGCCGAGACGCTACCCGTAGAAGTGGAAGACAAAGTAAAGAGCATCAAATTGGTGAAGGATGCTGAAGTGGAGATCACATTTGATCCTCCCTGGACGCAGGATCTGATGAGCGAAGAGGCCAAGCTGGAACTGGGCATGCTTTAAGTGCTTCAGAAAAACAAAACAATGCAATGGACGAAATTGTAAACAGAGTTGCGAATAGCAAGTTGCAGGTGATCGACCTTGAGGAAATGTATCCCGACGGTGCGCGCATGGCCCTTGACATCTCCCAATGGCTGTACGAAGGGATCATTCTTCGTGAGAAGGAGTTTAGAACCCACCTGGAGACGTTCGATTGGTCTGTTTTTCGCAATGCATATGTCGCTATCCATTGCAGCACCGATGCCATTGTGCCTGCCTGGGCCTATATGTTGGTCTCTGTCCACCTCAACAGAGAATCCCAAATGAGTGTTGTGGGCTCCCTGGAGGAGTTGGAAACACTTGTTTTTTCTGAAATGATCTCGAATCTGGACATTACTTCGTACCAGGACATGCCGGTGATCGTAAAAGGCTGCGCCAATAAACCTATCCCGGAAAACGCCTATCTGTTGCTCGCCAGAAAGCTACAACCCGTAGCAAAGAGTATCATGTATGGGGAAGCCTGTTCCTCTGTACCGCTCTACAAGAAAAAGAAGTAACTGAACACCTAAATTTTTGCGTTGGTCGAAAGACATGCTTCTTTCCGAATGATTATTTTTATTCTGAAAACATTAAAACCTAATTTTGTAAGAATTTTAAACAACACCTTATTATGAAGAAAATACTACTAATAGCAATCCTTTTTGCCGGAACCTTTGCCTCCTTCGCCCAGGAAGCTGAAGAAGAAGCCCCAAAAGATGGTTGGACAAAGGCCGGAAATATATCCTTACTGTTTAGCCAGGCTGCGTTCAACGCAGAGTGGACCGGTGGAGGAACCAATAACTATGCGGCCAATATGGTCTTGGCTTACGACGCCAACTACCGCAAAGGAAATATCACCTGGGACAACCGGATCATGGCCGATTACGGTATCACCAAAACGCAGGATCAGGATTTCACCCGTAAGACCAGCGACCGTTTGGAGCTCAATTCCATCGTTGGTAAACAAATAAAGGAAAGCAACTGGTTCTATTCCTACTTCCTTAATTTCCGGACACAATTTGCTCCCGGATACGAGTTTGGAGAAGATGCCAATGGCAACGAAACCCGCGAGGAAACCACCAAATTGTTCTCGCCAGCTTACCTGCAAACGGGTCCCGGTATGTTGTGGAAAAAGAGCGATAACCTAAAAGTGAACATCGCTCCGGCGACGGCCCGTTTCGTATTTGTAAGCAGTCAATTCACCGATGTTACCGGAGGCCAGGCCGAGATAGATGCCTTTAACGATGCAGGTGGATACTTTGGAGTAGATGCCAATGAGACCACCCGTTTTGAATTTGGTGCCTCCCTGGGAGCCTTTGCCAAATTCAACATCATGGAAAATATTTCCCTGGAGAACGTATTGAACCTATACAGCAACTACCTGGAAGACCCCCAAAATGTGGATATCGACTATACGTTGAACATGGTCATGACCGTCAACAAATGGATCACTGCCAATTTTGTGTTCCAGGCCATCTACGACGATAATGCCGTTAAAGGATTTCAGATTCGGGAAGGACTTGGAATTGGAGTTACCTACGGATTCTAAAAGTCATTCAGAAAAAAAAGAAAAGCCGGTTGATCCGGCTTTTTTTATTGGCACTCCCTATTGTAATGGGCCATCGCATCGCAAATGATCCAATAGTAATTGGCAAACATTCGCAACGACATCCCATAGTCTGGATAAGCGGATAGAAAGTTTTGCATGGCTTCGGTTCTCATACCCTTCAATTTCTTTCTCATCTTCTTGCGCTCTTCCTTCACCTTGAATTTAGACGCCATTTCCTCAAGTCCGGCATAGGCCTCAGGGCAATCTTCCATAAGCAATTTCATCTCATTCAGGGCGATCTCGGTTATCACCTCCCCTTTCATTTGGAAGAGGCCCAATTCAGACAGAGGCTGTATGGCATAATCGTGATCCGGATGCTGCAAAAAATGCATATACGAACTTCCGGATCCATTCCGCCCCGATTCGGTGATCTTGTAGCTGTAAATTTTGATGCGGTCGTCCACAGAAAGCGGTAACCAAACCCGTTTGGAGGACAGCTCCAATTCACCGTGCTTATTAACGCCACCTACAAAAAGGGGTCTGTAAATACCCCCCGCAAAAGGACCTTCGTTAAACACGACCTCTCGTATCGCATCGGCCGCTATTTTAATGGTTTCTTCGGAATCCCTTGCGGCTCTAAACTTGATGGTGGCATCGTTCAGGTTGAATTCGTCTGTGATCTTACTCCCGGGTTTTAGCTTCTTCCAGATGTTCACTTCCATAAACGAGCCAATAAAACCAGTCTTTTCCTCTCCAGATTTCAGATAGACGGTGCCTTCATAGAACTTGGCCTGAACATTCCACGTAAAACAGATTAGTAGAATCGTAAGTAGCGATGCTTTCATAGGATCTCAAAAAAATAATTATCGATGTGAAAATATAAAAAAGAAGGAAGCCAATGAACAACCCCTGAAATTTCTTAACTCAATAATTCAGGATACAAAAAGTTGTTGTAAGGAAAACGCGTCACATGGATATCCCGCACCTTTTGGTAAACCACCTGACGGAATTCTTCCAGGTTCTCTTTTTTTAATGCTGAAATGAATATAGCGTCCCCATTTTCACGGTTCATCCAGGTTTGTTTCCACTCTTCCAAAGTGAAATGCGCATGGGTGCGCTCGTTCACCAGGTCGTCTTCCTCGATCACTTCGGGTTCGTACTGATCGATCTTGTTGAATACCATTAATACCGGTTTGTCCAACCCATCGATCTCGTCGAGAGTACTGTTTACCGACGCGATATGATCTTCGAAGGAAGCATGAGAAATGTCCACTACGTGCAATAGCAGATCGGCTTCGCGAACCTCGTCCAGGGTACTTTTGAACGATTCTACCAGTTGTGTAGGCAGCTTCCTGATAAATCCAACCGTGTCGCTCAACAGGAACGGCAAATTTCCGATCACCACCTTTCGCACTGTGGTATCCAGGGTGGCGAACAATTTGTTCTCCGCAAAAACTTCGCTCTTGCTAATCACATTCATCAGTGTTGATTTGCCCACGTTGGTGTACCCCACCAAGGCCACACGTACCAGGGATCCACGATTTCCGCGTTGCACTGCCATTTGTTTATCGATGGTAGCCAGCTTCTTCTTCAGCAAAGAAATACGGTCCCGAACAATTCGTCGGTCCGTTTCGATCTCGGTTTCACCCGGACCTCGCATTCCAATACCCCCACGCTGTCGCTCCAAGTGGGTCCACATTCCGGCAAGCCTTGGCAGCAAATACTGATACTGCGCGAGTTCTACCTGTGTTCGGGCATAACTGGTCTGAGCCCGCTGTGCAAAAATGTCCAGGATGAGGTAGGTACGATCGATGATCTTGCATTTGAGCAGCCGTTCAATATTCTTTTGCTGGGCTGGCGACAATTCGTCGTCGAAGATGGCTGTATCTATTTCATTCTCCTCAACGAAGACTCGCACCTCTTCCATCTTTCCACTTCCTATAAAGGTTTTAGGATTGGGCATATCCAGCTTTTGGGTAAAACGCTTTAGCACCTTCCCTCCAGCGGTAAAGGCCAGGAATTCCAACTCATCCAGGTACTCGGTGGACTTCTCCACATCCTGCAGTCGGGTTACCAGGCCAATCAAGACCGTCTTTTCATATTCGCTTTCCTTTTTCTCGAGCATACCGAATCGTATTGGGCAAAGGTACAAAAGTGTTTGTTGGTGATTTTTGTATTTTAGGATCAAATTATTTACCATGGCCAAAGACTTCTCGGACGCGACGGAAGAGAAAAACAGCGATATCTCCAGGTACTCCATCGGGTTTTATAACGTAGAGAACCTTTTTGATACAGAAGACGATCCCGACACCCTCGACGACGATTTCACAGTCCACTCCGAAAAGAACTGGACCGAAAAGCGGTTTCGTAAGAAGATCCGAAAGCTGGGAAAGGTGATCTCAAAAATAGGGTACGAGAAGATCGACCACCCTCCGGTGCTATTGGGTCTGGCCGAAGTGGAAAATTCAGAAGTACTGGATGCCTTGCTCGACACCAAATTCCTTCGGGAAAAAGGATATGATTATGTGCATTTCGATTCACCAGACGAGCGTGGCATCGACACCGCCTTGCTATTCAGAAAAAAATATTTTTCAGTAAAGAACACAGAGACCCACACCGTTTACCTGGTTGGAGAGTACGGAGAACGCGACTACACCCGAGACGTCCTCTATGTGCACGGAGAACTGGAGGGACAACCGGTTCATGTTTTGGTCAATCACTGGCCTTCGAGAAGAAAGGGTACCCGGGAAACCGCACACAAGCGTATTACTGCCTCGGAAAAGAATCTGGAGATCATGAATACCATCTACTCCGAGGACCCCAACGCCAGAATAGTAGTAATGGGCGATTTTAACGACGACCCAACAAGCGACAGCGTTAAACGTCTTTCTTCAGCCCAGATGTACAACCCTATGGAATTGCTTCTCACGCATGCCAAAGGCACCTTGAATTATCAGGATCAATGGCATTTATTCGACCAGATCATCATCTCCCATAACTTCTTGCGGGGGTACGATAATTCGTTTCGATTTGAGGAAGCCAACATCTTCGATCCGGAATTCGTGAAAGAATACAAAGGCAAGTACAAAGGCCATCCATTTCGCACCTACGTGGGCAAAAAACACCTGGGTGGATACAGCGATCATTTCCCTGTTTACGCCATTTTTTCAATTCATTAACGGGAATGTTAAAAGGGTCTCACTTTTCATCCTAATTTTCCTACACTATGTCTAAAATTGCGTACATTTATGTGTGCAACTGCTATTTTGCATATTTTAGCGAATCTAATAACCTTAACCAATAAAATGAATACACCTAGCACGTTCCATGGGGGTCATGGAACTAAAACTACCCGAACCTTTTTTTCTCTTATAGTATTCAGTTTCTTTTTGCTTGCCAGTTATAATTCGAACGCCCAAGGGCCCGGCTCTTTGTTTGTAGACGCAGGACCCGATGTAACCATCCCATGTGGAACAGGTGGCTGTATCGACATCACAGCAAGTTTTCTGGAAACCTTCGAAACCATCGACGATACCTATACCATAGATCCCGTGGTATATGCACCACCTTTCCCCTTTAACGGACTGGCAAATAGCTTGAATCCTGACATTGACGACGCCTGGTCCGTGGTGGAAACCTTACCTTTTGATTTTTGTTATTTCCAAAATATTGAGACCGAATTTCAAGTGGGTTCCAACGGAGTAATTCGCTTCGATGTTGATCCAGGCGATACTTCGAACGGATGGAGTTTCGACGAGGACCTGCCTAACAATACCAACCCGACTCTGGCCGAGGCGAATGTCTTTACACCGGGGCACGATATCGATCCATCGGTGTCCTCCACGGAAGAGATAGGATATGAGGTTTTGGGTGAGTTCCCTAACCGTGTGTTGGTAGTTGCCTACTTTGAAGTACCGATGTTCTCTGCTACGTGTAACAACTTATTGGCCACCCAGATGGTGGTATTTTACGAATTCTCGAACGTGATCGAGATCTATATGCAGGACAAGCCCGTTTGCCCAACCTGGAACGACGGAAATGCCGCATTGGGTATTCAGAATAACGATGGTAATATTGCCTTCGTACCTTCCGGACGAAACACCTCCGACTCACCATGGAGTGCCACTGAAGAAGCCTGGCGTTTTACGCCTGCAGGAGACGCGACCTATGTGTTCGAGTGGTTGGACGATACCGGTGCAACCATTGGTACCGACCCAACGCTCAATGTGTGTCCAACGAACCCAACCACTTACACGGCCCAGGTAACATACACCAACTGTAACGGTGAAGTGGTCGTGTTGACCGATGATATTGTAGTTTCTCCCGAAGCCGAATTTGGCGTGGAATTGGGATCAGATCAGTTCTTCTGCGACACTCCGTCTTACGAGATCGTTCCTGAACTTACAGGAGATACTAGCGGAGCCACTTTCCTATGGAGCACTGGTGAGACTACCGAAACGATCACCGTAACCACTACGGATACCTACTCAGTGGATGTAACCGTTGATGGATGTACGCTTACCGATAGCGTGACCATCACCTTCCTCGTGAGCCCGGATTGTACGATAGAGCCTATCTGTACGGAGGTCGACTTCGAGGAGAACTTCGGAACCGGTACGGGAAGGGTGTGCGACCTCAACGGGGCGACCACCACGTATATCTGTAACACCGTTTCGCAAGTGAACGATGGAGAGTATAGCATTACCAACATCTCGGATGGACTGAATACCGGATGGCACGTGGGTATGGAAGACCATACCGAAGGCGATGTCGATGGTCGAATGCTTTTTGTGAATGCCGATCTCAATCCCGGAGAGTTCTATCGAAGAACGATCACCTTAAGTGAGAACGTGGATTATACCTTCAATGCCTGGATTACCACCGTATACGATACCGACACCGGCATTTGTGGTGGAACTGGAATTCCTTCCAATGTGATCTTCCGTATCGAAGATCCGGGTGGAGCCCTGATCGAAGAAACCAATACAGGCGATATCGAAAATGGGCCCGAGCCCAACTGGCAGGAGTTCTCTATCGCCTTTAACACCGGCGCTAATACAGACATACAGCTGGTGCTTATCAATAATTCTGTGGGTGGCTGCGGAAACGATCTCGCTATCGATGACATTACGTTGTCCTTAGAGAATTTGGAACCAGAGATCGTAACTCCAGACGACCTGAGTCTCTGTGATGAAACTGGAAACGAAGAAGCTACGTTCGATCTTACCAGCCAAATACCAACCATCCTGGATGGGCAGGATCCGGCCGACTTCAATGTTTCCTTCCACCTCACACAGTTGGATTCGGAAGCAGGAGCCAACCCGATCGCCGATCCGACTGCCTATGTTAATATCTCCAACCCGGAGACCATTTATGTGCGTGTAGAACGTGCCGATGAAGCTACCTGTTTCAGCACCGTCAATTTCGACCTCATCGTTGGAATCGTAGTAGATTTTGAAACCGACCTTCCAGAGATGGTCGATCTTTGTAGCACGGACGAGTTCCCTGTGCTGGATGCCACACCTACCAATAAAGGGTTGGATCTAAGCCAGGTGAGTTACGAATGGACTGATGAAGGAGGAGCCGTTGTGTCCACCGAAGCCACGTTTACACCTTCCGCGGCTGGGACCTATTCAGTAACCATTAGCTTGCCACCATGTAGTGAAGAGACCATTACGGTGGTCGTAAACGTGACCGAAACTCCGGTGCTTGACCTCGGCGTTGATCAGATTTTATGCGACGGCGGAATATTCGATATCATTCCAGAAATTACCGGTAATATCGAGGGTATAAGCTACTTGTGGAGCACCGGTGAGACCACTCCAACGATTACGGTTGATGCCACCGGAACTTACACCTTGGAGATCACTGTGGGTCCATGTGTAGTGAGCGACAGCATCGACATCTTTATTTCCGATCCAATCGTGGTTGAAATAGGAGACGATTTTAAAACGTGTCCTAACGAACCACAAACCCTGGTGGCCACTTCAAGCGATCCTGATGTAACCTATCAATGGTTCCTCAACGGAGAACTCATTACCGGAGCGACCGACCAAGTGTACCAATTCATGATCGAAGAGGGTACAACGGGCATACAAACCTATAGTGTAGTAGTTACCAAAGGAGAATGTACTGGAGAGGGTGAGATCGACATTTCGCTCTACGATGTGGGCAATTGTGTGATCTCGCAGGGTATTTCTCCCAACAACGATGGATTTAACGATTCTTTGGACCTTGAGTTCCTGGCAGATCGAGCTGGTGGAATTACCCAATTACAGATCTTTAATCGTCACGGACGACAGGTATATGAAGCTGTTAACTACGTAAACGAATGGCGAGGACAGGATTCGTCGGGTAACGAGTTACCTACCGGAACCTATTTCTATGTGATCGACTTCATGGAAGTGGATCCCGTTTACGGGCCTCAGGCAACCGGTTGGATATACATCAACAAAGACGCTAACTAAATCGAAAAAAAATCTTCAATGGAACTGGTGGGTTTGGCACGTTCGATGATCTTTGCCTGGTAGACCGGCGCAAT
>JBCCHR010000121.1:0-8352 GCA_039028655.1 Bacteroidota bacterium | reverse complement strand
GGCAGTGGAGGGGGAATCTCTGACCCAGCTGACGCTTATTTATGAGGGATTGGCATCCGTATCGGTACAAGATAAAACGGTGGTGCAACTCCGCAACAGTAGTTTTGTTGGGCCTGATGTGCAGTCCTATAATGTGATCGGCGAGATCACCGGGAGCGAATTCCCCGACAAATACATGATAGTGGGCGGTCACTTGGATTCCTGGGATCTGGGTGATGGATCACACGACGATGGCGCTGGGTGCGTGCAATCGATGGAGGTTTTGCGCTTGTTTAAGAAGATCAATTACCGACCGCGACACAGTATTCGGGTGGTGTTATTCATGAATGAGGAAAATGGTCTTCGAGGCGGTAGGGAATACGCACGGGTGGCAAAGGCCAAAGGAGAAAAGCATTTGTTCGCGCTGGAGAGCGATGCCGGTGGGTTTACGCCCAGAGGATTCTCTTTCGATACCAACGAAGCGAATATGGACATGGTTCGAAGTTGGGAGCCCTTGTTCAAACCATATCTCATCCATTATTTTGAACTAGGTGGTAGTGGTGCCGATATCGGACCATTGAAAGATGGTAACGTGGTTTTATGTGGCCTTCGTCCCGACTCCCAGCGTTATTTTGATCACCATCATGCGGCTAGCGATACTTTCGACGCTATCAACAAGCGCGAATTGGAGCTTGGAGGCGCGGCAATGGCTAGTCTGGTCTATCTCTTCGACAAATACGGTATAAAACCAGATCCCAAAAATGGGCTTATGCCCGTTAAAAACTAGCTTTATCGGCTGTTTTTGAAGCACTTAGGTATACATCATACACGGTTATTTTCACTTCTCAAGAGGTAAGTTTTCATCGGCTACCTGTAGTAAACTATTATCGGGAGTTACCAAAATCGGGTAATAATTCGATGCTTTTCGTATCTTTAGTAAAAAGAACTTGCGTTGATAAATGATTAATTTCCTCACCATATTCAAATACATCTCGCTTACATTGGTGCTACTTTTATTTTCTGCCGATAAAAGTTTACCGTATGCGGAAACGTCGGCTGTCGTAACAACACAGCCTGAAGATGTATCCTGGTACCGATCATTGATGTTTACGCAAGAGCAAGAGGTTGCAAAGTTCACCAGTGACTCGGTAAATTACTACAAGGAACAGGCGATCTATGCCGCCAGCCAGGATGATGTTGAGAATGCCAGTTACTTCCTCGAAGAGTATGTGAAGTATTCCGGGGAACACGGCTTTGTGGCTACCGCCTATTTCAAAAGATTCGATGGTACTCCCGAGTTTGAAAAGCTACACAGTACATATAGTCTCAATTTTAGTTGGCTAAACTTTTTCTATTTGTTCTCGGCATTGATCGGGTTCTTTATCGGGTTCATGCTGCTTCTCTTAAAGAACAAGGATCGCGTGGCGACTTTGATGATCAGCACTTTTGTTCTTATTCATTCGGTGTTTATCTTTCATTTGTTCTTGTTCCTTACCAAACTTCAGTTTCGGGTACCGGACACCTTTTTTATGTCTTCCATTTTTTCGTACCTGTACGGTCCGTTGATCTATTTCTATTTCAAAAGGGTAACCCTGAACTACAAATTCAGAAGGATCGACCTACTTCATGCCATTCCTACCGTCCTGATCATATTTTTTACCATCCCTGTGTTCATGCTTCCCACGCAAGAGAAACTGAACGTGATGCTAGGGGTGGGATATCTGGATAAAATGCCATATCTGCAATACGGATTCTCGACCAAGCTACTTTCGTTGCTTCTGTACGGATATCTGGTGCTGCGAGTTTATTTCAAAACGAAGAACACCCTGCAGATCTCGCTACCAGCGCGCCAATGGATACGAAACCTGGTAACACTTACGCAGGTATACGTACTTACCTATGTGGTCTATGGTTTGATTATCGTAAAAGTGATCCCGCGATCAGAGTTCCTGTACCACCTGCAAATCGTTGCTATGGCCTCTATGGTACTTTATATTGGCTACAAATCCTATGTGCGCCCCAATTTGTTCACCACAGGCTTTACCCGACCCAGGAATAAATATGTGAAATCGGGGCTTACACCAAGTTTTTCTACCGAGTTGAAGGAACAGCTACTTCACTTATTGGAAACAGAGAAGATATACCGCCAGAACGACATTAGCCTGGCCAAAGTGAGCGATTTGCTAGGCACTACCCGCCATAATGCCTCCCAGGTGATCAACGAGCATTTCGGGCTCAATTTCTTCGAACTCATCAATTCGTATCGTATCAACGAAGCGAAGGAGATATTGAAGAACGACAGAAGCCGAAAAAGAAACATAATCGATGTTGCCTATGAAGTTGGCTTCAACAATAAAGTGACCTTCAACAAGTCCTTCAGAAAACAACTTTCGGTAACCCCTTCTCAATTTTTGAATGGTCTAAGTTCATAAATTGACAGTAAGCGTTGATAGGAAATTACCTGTTTGACCCTTAATTGTAGTTACTTGTAACCACGTTCTTATACCAAACAGTGTTTTTTCATAAGTTGGTTAATTCAATAATTGAGTAAGTGTAAAATTGATTTGTCCGGTTATTCACTAGTTTGGTTGGTTTTTCGTTTTATCCGGACAGATCCAAGCCCGTTTCATTGATTTGAAACGGGTTTGTTTTTTCATTTTTCTTGTTAATTAATTATCATAAACTTTTCGGCGTGATGTGGTTGTGTTTTCTACCTTAGCTTCAAAATTAGCCAACCGTGCTTCAGCAGTACACCAAAGAATTTAGGTACAACATCAAGCTGGCCTCTCCGGTTATCATGGGGATGTTGGGGCATACCCTCGTGGCGTTTGTAGACAACATCATGGTGGGTCAATTGGGAACGGCAGAATTGGCGGCTGTTTCTTTGGGGAATAGCTTCATGTTCATTGCAATGTCCCTGGGTATTGGGTTTTCGACGGCGATCACACCCCTGGTGGCCGAAGCCGATAGCGAAGGTAACTTCGCCTCGGGAAAATCCTCATTCAAGCATGGCCTGTTCCTTTGCACCGTTTTGGGGTTGGTTCTTTTTCTCATGGTGTTTACGGCGCGTCCCATCATGTACTACGTGAATCAGCCACCGGAAGTGGTAGAACTCGCGATGCCCTATCTTACGCTCGTCGCCATTTCACTGGTGCCGCTTATAGTTTTTCAGGCGTTTAAACAATGTAGTGATGGTCTCTCGCTCACCAAGTATCCCATGTACGCCACCATCATTGCCAACGTGGTGAATATCGTACTCAATTACTTGCTCATCTTCGGGAAATTTGGTTTTCCCGAAATGGGGATCGTGGGAGCCGCGATCGGGACCCTGGCTTCTAGGCTCATCATGTTAACCTACCTGTGGTTCCTGATGTCGCAGCATTACAAGTCCAGGGAGTATGTATTGCATATTAAGTTGTTCCAGTTGTCCAAGCGAATGCTCAAAAAGTTGTTGAGTCTCGGTTTCCCGTCGGCGCTTCAGATGTTCTTCGAGGTGGCCATCTTCACGGCCGCCATCTGGCTATCCGGTATTCTGGGTAAAAATCCACAGGCAGCCAACCAGATTGCTCTCAACCTTGCCTCCATGGCCTTTATGGTGGCCATGGGCTTCAGTGTGGCAGCCATGATACGAGTGGGGAACCAGAAAGGGCTCAAGCGCTTTCGCGAGTTACGACGTATCGCCTTTTCAATTTTCCTGATCACCACCCTGTTTGCGGTCGTCTTTGCTATCGTCTTTTTTGCGTTTAGTACCGAACTTCCGAAGATCTACCTTGACGAGAACGATCCAATGCAAATGGCCGATAACCTTCAGGTACTCACCATTACGTCCAAACTACTCATCATTGCAGCTATCTTCCAGATCAGCGATGGTATCCAGGTGGTGGTACTGGGAGCCCTTCGAGGGATACAGGATGTCAAGATCCCAACGCTCATTACGTTTGTTGCCTATTGGGTGATCGGATTCCCAATTTCGTTTTATCTCAGTATGTACACCGATTACAAAAGTTCCGGTATTTGGATTGGACTATTGGCAGGGCTCACCGCTTCTGCCGTGATGCTCTATATCCGATTCAATTCGCTCACCAAAAAACTCATTCGTGAGAACGCGATGGCCTAGGTAGCCTCGTCTTTTATAAAAGCAGACTCTAGTTTTATAAATGTGAGTTAACATGCCTTTTTTGTCATGATTTCACTATGTAGATTTGAATTGTATTCACTTAAAAATCAATTCAATGAAAAATATATTACTTATAGCCTTGTTATCATTTGGGTTTTTATCCAATGCGCAAAACTGGACCAACTTTACTTCTGATGATGGTTTAATTGATGGTATTATCTATGATATGATCCAAGACAATGACGGAACGATTTGGTTCTGTGATTGGACCGAAGAAACAGCACCAGGAATTGGCAATTTTGATGGCTCGAATTGGGAACAATTCGGGATAGGTGATGGCCCTATTGCCAATACATACCGCTGCATCTTACAAGATGTAAATGGTGTCTATTGGTTCGGATCATTTTTCGCAGATTCCGGATTGGATCGTTTTGATGGCACTACCTGGGAGAATTTCGACACAGCAGATGGACTACCGTTCGAAGGCAACGTAAGAGACTTGATTGAGGTGCAGGACGGTACGCTTTGGCTTACCGCTGGAGGATTGACCAACTTCGACGGGACGACATTCACCAATTACGATCTTAGCGACGGTTTGCCAAGCTTGAACACCTCCAAGCTGTTTGAGGACAGTGAGGGCAATATTTGGATCGGTACTACCGATGCAGGCGTGGCGATGTACGATGGATCCGTATTTACGAATTATGACGCTACTGATGGACTGGTCGCAAACGATATTTTTGGAATTTTTGAGGACCTGGATAACAATATGTGGTTTGCAACTCATTCAAATGGTGTTAGCAGGTTTGATGGCAGCACTTGGACTTCGTTTACAGAAGCAGATGGTTTGGTATCTAATTTTGCCTGGGCGATCGCTTTGGATAATGAAGGTCGTGTTTACATCGGGACGAACTTTGGGATCAGTAGATATGACGGTACTTCTTTCGAAACTTTTGATGAAACTGATGGTCTGGTAGAAAATCATATTCGAAGTATCCTTAAAGATTCCGATGGGAACATGTGGTTTGGGACATGGGATGGTGTGAGCAGGTTTAACCCGATCCTTGGTGTGTTTGATACATTGAAAAAGCGAATTACTCTGTTTCCCAACCCAGCAAATACGGAATTAAATATCTCTATGGATGGTATCATCAGTACTGTAGATTTCTACGCTATGGACGGTTCCAGAGTCCTTTCAACTTCAGAAGAAAACAAAAATCAAATCAATATTGCCAGCTTGGCCCAAGGTGTCTATTGGGTGAAAATTATTGATGACCAAGGTGCAATTGGATTTGAGAAACTCATTGTAAAATAGTTTAATGTAGGTTAGTTAGGTTTATTAGGTTGATTGTTAAAGTCCCGGACGTGAGTTCGGGATTTTTTCTGGGTCCAATAACTTGCGACAAGAAATCCAAATTTGGTACCTTGCAACCCAAACCAAAGGCCAATGGAACTTCCTAGATTTATTTTGGGCGATAATACCGATCATCCCAATGCGATTTTTGTAATTCATACCCAGTTTCCAAGATTTATCATCAACCTCGAGAATGACGAAGTGGAGTGGTTCGAAGAATTCGACCCCCAGGATCAAAAGGAATTGGAAGAAGAAACCCAAAACGTGATCCGTGAGGCATCTCAGTTCTACGATCGGGAGGTAGCCCGTTATAACGATGATTGAGCAACTTCTTCAATACGATACCGAGCTTTTCCTTTTTCTGAATAATCTGGGAAGCGAACCCTGGGACGGGCTGTGGCGTTTCATCACCGAGAAGTATTCGTCCGTCCCGATCTACGCCTTGTTACTCTACCTTATTTACAAAAAATTAGGTTGGAAGGGTACCCTGGTCATCCTGGTTGCCGTCGCCCTGATGATCACGGCCACCGATCAGTTGGCGAACCTTTTCAAATACGGCATTCAGCGACCGAGACCCTGTAGAGTAGAGGCTTTGCAGACGTCCATGCGTTTTGTAGCCGATGGCTGTGGCCGTTTTGGGTATTTTTCGGCTCATGCCGCCAGCAGTATGGCCGCCGCGGTATTTTTGGGACTGCTATTGCGGGATCGATTCAAGTACCTGCCTTTCCTACTGTTACTATGGGCAGTGATCGTAGCCTACAGTCGGATTTACCTTGGTGTGCACTATCCGCTCGACATAATCACCGGTATGTTCTTCGGGGCTATTTTGGGCTGGATCTTCTACAAACTGCAGGGCATGGCCCGACGGCGATTTATTTCCGACTAACCAGGTATAAGTCACGCCACAACCTGGGACGATGCGTTCGTGTTCCGGGGGCCTGAGGATTCATATCGTACCGTTTTATTTTTTCTACGGAATAATTTTTGGCGAAGGTATTCTTGAAATCCGTGAGATTCTCTTCAGCGATCAACACCCCAAAAGTAGACGCTTCAGGCACCGTCACCGAGCCATTGCGGGAAAGAACCTCAATAGGCTTTCCATAGGCCCAGATGAGTTCGGGGGTAAAACCACCAAATTCGAAGACTTCCAACTTGGTTTGTTCCTGCCAGTCGTTCAATTCCTCAAGGCTGGTGTACGACGGATTGTGCACCAAAGTACCGGTAAGGGGCAATCCAAAACTCAGGATCGCCATAATAAACCCAATCGTGAGATAAAAGACCTGTTTTATTTTCTTCTGAAGCAAATTGCGCCACATCAGCACACCGATCGCAAATAACACCAGCGCGAGTGCCACAAACCAAAACCAATGACCGGAGAGCGCATCCCCAAGGAATACATAGCCGGCAACGGGAAATACCACACCAATGGTAGCGATCAATCCAAAATTGAAATACACCGGAATTGTTTCCCTCTTGTCTTTCATTTGAGCAAAACAACGAATCAAATACTCAATGTAAAAGGCCGTATTCAATGCCAGCGGGATAAGTACCGGAAGAAGGTAGCGCGATTTCTTTTCAGGCACAATCGACAGCAAAACGACCGATCCCATGGTCCATAAAAAAGTGAACGTATAGCCTTTTTTATCGAACACCCTGTTCCGCAGGTACGGGAATAGGAGGGCAATAAATGCCGGGATGGTCCATACCCCGCTTTGGGTAAAAAAGCTCCAGTAATAGTAGAAAGGACGCACGTTATATCCGGTCCAATTGGAAGTTTCACGTTTTGTGATCTCGGCCACGGCCTCGGGGTCGAAGGTGTAGGTATACCAATACCACCAGCCGGAAAGTAGCAGAGAGACCACCAAAAACATCACCAAGGGCAACCATCGTTGTTTAAATTCCTTGAATCGGTAGACCATACCAAAGGCGATCAAAAAGGGCAGGAGTAGCGCATAGGCCGAAACCGGTCCCTTACTCATAAAGGAACATCCAAAAAACACTGCCGCCGCCAGGGCATGGAGGTATTTCCTGCTGGATTCAGTAAAAAACAAATACAGGAAATAAATGCTCCCCATCATAAATCCATGGGTGTAGATGTCCCAATTGGCGTCCCGACCGGCCGAAACCACATAAAAGGACGTTGCCAGAATGAGACCACATAGCAACGCGAAGGAACGATCTTTGAAAACCTTGTTAGAGAACTTAAACGAGAATATTACCAGGATCGTAGCCAGAACAGCCGCTGGTAATCGGAGTCCCACAAGACTTTTCAATCCAAAGAGCAAAGCCGAAAAGGCAGTAAGCCAAGTGGGTAAAGGAGGTTTTTGATACCGCGGTTCGCCATTGAGGGTGGTGAGTATCCAATTGCCATCGTGGATCATTTCACGAGCTGTGACAAAATTGCGTGCCTCCATGATGTTTACAATGAGGGCGTCCAGGTTCACAAAGAAAATTCCAAGACACGCGATCGTGAGCCAGAGAATATGGTTTTTATCAAGCCACTTCATTACGCTCTTTTTTGCCAATGATAATGTTTCGCACGTAGATGATCGTTCCGGCACCATGGCCTACGAATAACACGGGATCCATCCTGAAAATAGCATAGGTCAATATAAGCGACGCTCCCAAAACGCTCAGTCTCCAAAAACCAATGGGAAGTTGGGACGTCTTGGTGCGCTCTGAATAGATCCACTGGTACACGAAGCGCAACGTAAACAACACCTGAGCAATAATGCCAAGCCATAACAGCCATACCGGAATGGCCTCGTTGTTAAGTAGTTCGTTAAGATCGTATTCACCGTTGTTGTAGCCGTACACCACCACGACGACCGGGAACAACAGTAAGAACCACCGTATAACAATGTTGATCTTCTTCCACTCCCCCTGGAAGTGCAGATTTCGG